>CAZYQA010000022.1:0-15308 GCA_964649555.1 uncultured Muribaculaceae bacterium | reverse complement strand
TAAATAAGAAACTTGGTAAAAAAATTGCATTAAGAGAATCAATTTTAACAAAAGGTAAACTAAATCAACCAAAATGGCTAGACTCTTTAGGGATTAAAGAGGTTTATTCTGCTTATTGCAAATTTGGAGATAAAAGTGAATGGATTACTTTTATGAAAGATAATGTTAAAGAGGATACATTTTTTTCTTCGGTAATGGGTAAGATCAATAAAAAGGATGGAAAAATTGAGGTGAGAGATTACCCTTATAAGGGATATGTAGCATCACTTTTTGGCGATATTTTCTCTCATTGTAATGAAGAGGCATATTGTAAGGTGGGAGATTGGGCAATTATTGGCCCCAAAAAAATAATTGCTGAATTCGCTCAAGGAAATATAAATTATTATAGCTTTGAAGATTATATAAAGCAAACGCCTGCATCAAGAATTTTGGATGGCGATAATATTTTATGTTCTTTTGTGAATTTAAAGGAGTCACCCGCAGAGGTATTAGCTGTTTTTAAGCCATATTTAAAAGCTAGAATAGGGAATAGCGTAGATTTGCATAATTTTGAATTTTTAGATTTTATGCTCTCCACTAAAGATGGATCTGTTGTTGCCGATATGAATTTTTACGCAATGAATCTAGAGAAGTTGCCTGTGCCAAAAGTAAAAGAGACTGAGCAGGGAGAGACATTTATTGTTGTTGATAGCACAATTAATATATTTAAAGGCCCCTTTGAAGTATATAATTCAACGCGAAAAGCCAAAGGCTATTTTGAACAGTTGCCAAATCTTAGGCTAAGATTAAGTGGAGCAGATAAAAAGGGGATATGGGCAATTCCTTTTGAAACTCCTTTGTGTGGAAGTGTTGAGCAGGTTGACTTGTTTGCAAATGGCAAAAATCAGATGATGTTTATTTCTGATGGGAAGCTATATTTATTGGACATGCTAGCTCGATTTGTAAATGGATATCCTGTGAAATTACAGAAAGAGGTGTTGTTTGGTCCTGTTATTGTAAATAATGATGACAATGAGAGTCACTCATTTCTTACTTTAAATACCGATAATTCTATCTCAAGATATGATTATAAAGGGAAAAAGATTAAAGGCTGGAAAGATATTAAAGCTCCTGAGTTTGTTAAAGAACTGCCTACCTTATTAAAATTTGCAAGCAAGAAGATGTGGCTTGTAAAACTACCTTCACAAATGAAGCTTTATAATTATGATGGATCTGAATTTGTTGTAAAAGGTAAGAATAGAGTGATTTCAAAAGATTGTGATATTGAATTTGTTGGAGACAATCAGGTGAAAGTGAAAGGGAATGATGGTAAATATTTTACCATTAATTTAAGTACAGGTGAAACTAAAAAGGTGAAATAGAAGATGGAATTTTTATTAACTATAATAGTAATTTTTGTGATATTTTCTTGGATATTCGGTAAGTTGTTTCCAAGAATTTTAGCTTGGTATCTCACTAAGAAAGTGAAGGATATGCAAGGTGGAGCTTTTGGTGGAAGAGGTTTTGGTAATACCGGTTTTGACCCATATGCTGAACAAGAAGTAAAAAGAAGTAAAGAACAAGAGGGTAATATTTCTGTGACAAGAGTGACCCGACAAGAAAAAATTATTGATTCATCTATGGGTGAATATATAGATTATGAGAGCGTTGAATTTAAAGAAGAAAATATTAGAGAGAATTAATTAAAGACCTGATGAAAGATTTTAAAAGATTAATAGCTTATGCTAAACCTTATGGACGTTATTGGCCCGGTTACCTTACCTTATCAATATTTTCTGTAATTTTCGGAGTAATAAATTTTGCGATGATAGGTCCTCTTTTAGAGGTTTTATTTAATCCACAGAGCGTTGAATATAATTATCTAATCCCAGATTTTTCTTTTTCGATTGATTATGTTAAAGGGGTATATTCATATTATTTAACCCAGATCATGGTAGAGAATGGATATCTGAATGGTTTACTCTTTGTGTGTGCAATACTTATTTCAGCATCACTATTTGCCAATTTAACCAGATATCTTTCTCAAAGGATTCTGATAAATATGCGTACTAATATTATGCAAAATATTAGAAGGGCATTATTTAATAAGATTTCTGGCTTAAACGTAGGGTATTTTACAAATCAGAGAAAAGGGGATATATTATCATCTATTTCTAATGATGTAACGGAGGTTCAGAATGGTGTAGCAAATAGCTTCCATGTTTTATTTAGAGAGCCATTACTTATTATTGGCTTCCTTTGCGGACTTTTTTATATGTCGCCGCGTTTGACGCTTGTAACATTATTGACGCTCCCCTTTTCTGCAATTATAATTGGGAGAATAAGTAGATCTTTAAAAAGAGGTGCTACTGAAACTCAATCTTTGATGGGGCAGATAATGAGCCAGTTTGAGGAGGCTATTTCCGGAATAAGAATTATTAAGGCTTTTAATGCTCAGAAATATGTTGATGGGAATTTTGAGCAAACTAATATAGCTCATAAGCAGAGTAGCAGAAGGATGTTTTATAAACAAGAGCTTGCCTCTCCTTTGTCTGAGTTTTTAGGAATTTTTGTTGCTTCAGGTGTGCTATTTTATGGTGGTTGGTTACAGATTAATGGAGAATTGGGTATGAGTATGACAGAGTTTGTAACATATCTAGGTTTCTATTGGAGAGTTTTAGAGCCTGCTAAGGCGATGTCTAATGCTTATGCAAGTATTCAGAGGGGAATGGTTTCGGGTAAGAGGTTGTTTAATATTTTAGATGTTGAAAACCCTATAAGGGAGAAAAAAGATGCTGTGCAAATTGCTTCTTTTGAGAACAATATTGAATTTAAAAACGTTAATTTTGCTTATGCTTCTGAACCTGTTCTGAGAAATATTAATTTAAATATTGAAAAGGGGAAAATGGTTGCAATTGTTGGTCCTTCCGGAGGTGGAAAATCAACTATGGCAGATTTAATTCCTCGTTTTTACGATGTTACCGGTGGCTCTATAATGTTGGATGGGAACGATGTAAGGGATTGCAAGTTAGATAGCTTAATCTCTCTTATGGGAATAGTAACGCAAGAAGCAATATTATTTAATGATACTGTATTTAATAATATTGCCTTTGGAATGGAGAATGTTACCAGGGAAGATGTTATTAATGCAGCGAAGATTGCTAATGCGCATGGTTTTATTTCTCAAATGCCTGATGGATATGATACCAATATAGGTGATAGGGGTACAAAACTTTCGGGAGGGCAAAGGCAAAGGCTATCTATAGCCAGAGCTATATTAAAAAATCCTCCGATTCTTATATTGGATGAGGCCACTTCAGCTCTTGATACAGAGAGTGAGAAACTAGTGCAAGATGCTTTAACTAAGCTAATGGAAAATAGAACATCAATAGTGATTGCGCATAGATTATCTACAATTCAGAGTGCTGACGAGATTATCGTGTTGCAAGAAGGTGAAATAATTGAGAGAGGAACTCATGATGTATTGTTTAATCAAGATGGGTTGTATTCACATTTATGTAAATTACAAAATTATAAATAGAAACTAACGAAAGGATTATATGGATATTTCATTAAATAAAATGCTGGAAGATAGCTTTAAAGCTAACTGGGACTCCCCGGCTTTATCAGATTATAAAGGTATCACCTTGCATTATAGAGATGTGGCAAGAAGAATTGAGAAACTGCATATTATTTTTTCCATTTGTGGTGTAAATAAAGGGGATAAGATTGCAATTTGTTCTAGGAATCAGGCTAACTGGGGTGTTGTTTTTCTAGCTTGTTTAACTTATGGGGCGGTACCAGTGCCAATACTTCATGAGTTTAAGCCCGGCAACGTACATCATATAGTTAATCACTCGGATTCAAGAATATTGTTTGTAGGTGATGTTGTATGGGAGACACTTTCCGAATCTGAAATGAAAAATCTGGAAGCTATCATTTTAATTAATGACTTCTCTTTACTATATGCTAATAATCAGCAGATAACAGATACAAGAGAGCATCTTAATGAGCTTTTTGGAAAAAAATATCCTAGAAACTTCAGGCCTGAGAATTTAGATTATTATAAAGAATCATCAGGTGAGGAGCTAGCGATGATTAACTATACTTCAGGTACTTCCGGTTTCTCTAAAGGGGTAATGATTCCATATAGAGCTTTAGTGTCAAATGTTGAGTTTGCTAAAGAGGTGCATCCACAAATTAATAATACTTCAAATATGGTTTCTATGTTGCCAACTGCGCACATGTATGGAATGATGTTTGAATTTTTATTTGAAATGACTGTTGGTGCTCATGTGCACTTTCTTACAAGAATCCCAAGTCCTAAGATAATAATGGAAGCATTTGCTACCATTAAACCCGATTTAATTGTCGCGGTTCCATTAATCATAGAGAAAATATATAAGCAAAAATTACAACCGATCTTAAATAAAACAACTATCAAAGTGCTATTAAAGCTACCTGTGATAGATCAAAAGATTGAGACTAAGATTAAGGATGAATTAGTGAAAACTTTTGGAGGTAATTTCAAAGAGGTTATTATCGGAGGTGCTGCTTTCAATAAGGAAGCAGATGAGTTCTTTAGAAGGATTGGTTTTCCATATACGGTTGGCTATGGAATGACTGAGTGTGCTCCAATTATTACTTATGCTCCTTGGAATAATACAAGATTATTCTCTTGTGGCAAAGCTGCTCCAAGAATGCAAATAAGGATTGATTCATCAGATGAGCATAATATCCCCGGCGAAATCCAGGTAAAAGGAGATAATGTATTATTGGGATATTATAAAAATGATGAAGCAACTGATAGCTCATTTACTGAGGATGGATGGTTTAAGACAGGAGATATGGGTGTTATTGATAATGATGGCTACCTATATATAAAAGGAAGATGTAAAAGTATGCTTCTTGGCCCATCAGGACAAAATATTTATCCGGAAGAGATAGAGAGTGTAATAAATAATATGCCTTATGTGGTAGAGTCGCTTGTTATAGAGGATGATGGCAAGTTTATTGCGTTGATTTATCCTGATAATGAATTGGCTATGAAAGATGGCTTAGATGCAGATGCTTTAGAGAAAAAGATGCAGGAGAATATTGATGCTGTAAATTTGGATATGCCGAATTACTCAAAACTATATAAGGCTAGAATTATGCCTGAAGAATTTGAAAAGACTCCTAAAAGAAGTATAAAGAGATTTATATACCAAAAATAAATTATGAAGAATAATAAGCAACACCAGTTTGATGTAAGCTATATCAAAATGGCTGCTATATGGGCAGACAATTCGTATTGCGAAAGGCGTAAAGTTGGTGCTCTGATAGTAAAAGATAGAAGTATAATATCCGATGGCTATAATGGTACTCCAAGCGGGTTTGAAAATGTTTGTGAAGATGAGAACGGATGTACAAAACCATATGTCTTGCACGCGGAGGCAAATGCTATCACAAAGGTAGCTAAATCGAATAATAGTAGTGATGGAGCTACTTTATATGTAACAGCAGCACCTTGTGTTGAGTGCTCAAAGCTTATTATTCAAAGTGGTATAAGGAGAGTGGTATATAGAGATTCTTATAGATTACAGGATGGTATAGAATTACTTTTAAGGGCTGGAATAGAAGTAGAACAAATTGATATTTAATTATGGCATCAAATAAATTTTTTGGGAATAGTAATTATTTTACTCTTATCCTTGTTGTGTTAGCAGGAGCTCTTTTTATCGGGCAGTTTGCTAAAAGTTGTTCTTCTAAAAAAACAGTGTATGCTGTGAATAATCATAAATGGGATAAATTGCTTCTTATTTTGGATCAGATTGAAAAAAACTATGTTGATACTATTGATTACTCTTCACTTGTAGAGAAGATCATTCCAGGAGTTATGGAAAATCTCGATCCACATTCACTATATCTTCCTCCCATAGAATTGCAAGAGGCAGATGAATCACTACAAGGTAATTTTAGTGGCATAGGGATACAATTTAATGTTCCGAGTGATACTGCTATTGTTATTAATGTGATTCAAGGTGGCCCTTCTGAGAAAGCTGGACTTTTGTCGGGTGATAGAATTATTACTGTTGATGGAGATACCGTTGCCGGAGTGAAAATTGTACAAGACTCGCTTGTAAAAAAAATGAGAGGCCCGATAGGAAGTTTAGTTAATATCGGAGTGAAAAGAGATAACTTGCAAGAATTACTATCTTTTCCTATAAAAAGAGATAAAATTCCTGTTAAGAGTGTAGATGCTGCAATAATGATAAATGATACTTTGGGTTATATCCGTTTATCTAAATTTACTAAAACAAGTTATAAAGAGTTTGTTGAGGCAATGGATAAACTTAAAAGTTCAGATGTAAAAGGCTTGGTTTTTGATTTAAGAGATAATACAGGAGGATATTTGGATCAAGCATTATTATTATCTAACGAATTTTTATCTAAAGGAGAGTTGATAGTTTATATGGAGGGGCTGCATAGAGAGAGACAAGAGTTTTTTGCTGATGGCAGGGGAAAATGGAAAGATATACCTCTATATATTCTGATAAATGAGAACTCAGCCTCTTCAAGTGAAATCTTTGCCGGGGCAATTCAAGATAATGACAGAGGTACTGTTTTTGGGAGGCGTTCTTATGGTAAAGGGCTAGTGCAGGAGCCAATATATTTCTCTGATAACTCTGGGATAAGGCTTACAGTAGCTCGATTTTATACACCTACCGGAAGGTCTATTCAGAAACCATATTCAGAGGATTATCAATACGATATTTATGAGAGATACAAACATGGAGAGATGACCTCTGCTGACAGTATAAAAAAGGTTGATTCATTAATGTTTACTACAAAAGGTGGAAAAATTGTGTATGGAGGAGGGGGTATAATACCTGATGTGTTTGTGCCGATTGATACTGTTGGTGTTACTGATTTTTTAATAGCTGTAAACAGAAAAAGTCTGCTTATGAAATATAGTAACATCTTGGCAGATAAATATAGAAAACAGCTAAGAGAGATTAGAACATTAGATGAATTAGATAAGCTATTGAATGGAATGAATATCCCTGATAGCTTCCTTGCTTATGCAGCGCAAAATGGAGTGAAGCCTAAAGCGGGTGAATGGGAAAAATCCAAAAATATCCTTGTACTTCAATTAAAAGGGCTTACGGGAAGATATTCTATATTAGATGATGATGCATTTTATCCATATATTTTGCAAATTGATAATGTAATTGATAAAGTTAAAAACGAAAATATAAAATGATGAATATAAAGAAAGTAGGTATGGCTGCAGACCATGCCGGATATGAGCTTAAAGAAGAGATAAAAAAAATGCTTCTTGAGCAAGGTTATGAGATTGTGGATTTTGGTACAAACTCAACTGAAAGTATGGATTACCCAGATGTTGCTCATCCTTTAGCATTAGCTGTTGAGGCTAAAGAGGTTGATTGTGGAATTGCTATGTGTGGTTCTGCAAATGGGATCTCTATAACTCTTAATAAACATCAAGGTATAAGATCTGCAATCTGCTGGAATGTTGAATTGGCAAAACTTGCAAGGCAGCATAATGATGCTAATGTATTAGCTATGCCTGCCAGATTTATATCTGAGCAAGAGGGTAAAGATATTGTAAATGCTTTCTTAAATACAGAATTTGAGGGGGGAAGACATTTAAAGAGAGTTGAAAAAATACCTGTGAGATAGATGAGTTATAAGTTCCTAATAGTAGAAAATAATAATATTGATAAACTCTCTGATAATCTTGATGATTATCCTGAAGGGATAGTTTTATCCTTGGATAAACCATATAAATGGACATCTGCGGATGCTGTGAGAAAGATTAAATTTTTAGCTCAGAAACATTTTCACAAAAAAAATATTAAGGTTGGCCATGCCGGTACTTTAGATCCTTTAGCTACCGGGATATTATTGATATGCTTAGGTAAGGCTACAAAGCAAGCTGAAGTATTACAAAAAGAGGAGAAAGAGTATATTGCTTCTGTAAGGCTGGGTGCAACAACACCTTCATACGATTTGGAGAAAGAGGTTGATTTTACTTTTCCTTATGAGCATATTACAAAAGAAGAGGTATTAAAAGTTCTTGCTTCAATGATTGGAGAACAGGAGCAGATTCCACCAATATTCTCGGCAAAGCTAATTGACGGTGTAAGAGCTTATGAGATGGCAAGGGCAGGAGAGGAAGTGAAAATGAGACCTGCTTTAATTACAATATATGATATGGAATTATTAAGTTTCGATCTACCTGATATTGTAGTAAAAGTTAAATGCAGCAAAGGTACATATATTAGATCTTTGGCAAGAGATATTGGATTAGCATTGAATAGTGGTGGACACCTGACCGGCTTAATCAGATCTCAATCGGGGATGTTTAAGATGGAAAAAGCTTTGAATATTGATGATATTCAAAATATTTTGTAAAAAATGAAACTTTTTTTCTTTTTTTTCGTATAACCATTACTTTTTAATTTTTTATAAAATTTTCACCATATGAAATTATCACAATTTAATTTCCCTTTAACCATTGAGCAGATTGCCAAATATCCGGCAAAGTTTAGGGATGAGAGTAGACTTATGGTTCTTCATAAAGATACCGGAGAGATTGAGCATAAGATGTTTAAAGATATCATTAACTACATGGATGAGGGAGATGTTTGTGTTTTTAATGATACAAAAGTATTTCCTGCAAGGCTAAGTGGAAATAAAGAAAAAACAGGTGCGGAAATAGAAGTATTCCTTTTAAGAGAGCTTAATAAAGAGCAACGCTTATGGGATGTTTTGGTAGATCCGGCAAGAAAAATCAGAATAGGTAATAAACTTTACTTTGGAGAAGATGATTCTCTAGTGGCAGAGGTTATTGATAATACTACATCAAGGGGCAGAACCTTAAGATTCTTATATGATGGATCTTATGAAGAATTCAGAAGAACCCTGTTCAGTGTAGGAAATATACCCGTTCCTAAATGGATCAGAACTAAACCTGAAGATATCGACCATGATAGATTCCATACGATCTTTGCTAAGAATGAAGGGGCTGTAGCTACTCCTGCTGCTGGATTGCACTTTAGTAGAGAGTTGTTTAAGAGAATGGAGATTAAAGGGGTTGATTCTACTTTTATAACTTTGCACATGGGTTTAGGACATTTCAGAACTGTAGATGTTGAAGATTTATCGAAGCATAAAATGGACTCTGAACAAATGTTTATTTCAGAGGAGAGCGCTGATAAAATCAACGAAACAAAAGCATCGGGACATAAAGTATTTGCGATTGGAGTAACAGTTGTGAGAGCTTTAGAGACTCCTGTAACTACACAAGCACAAGTTAAGCCATACAATGGATGGACAAATAAATTTATTTTTCCTCCTTATGCTTTCTCAATTCCGGATGCTATAGTTACAAATTTCCACCTACCATCTTCTACAATGCTTATGTCAATTGCAGCATTTGGAGGGTTTGAAAAAGTGATGCACGCTTATGATGTAGCATTAAAAGAGGGGTATCAATTTGGTACTTATGGAGATGCTATGTTAATAATATAAAAAAAATTGCTTTTTTTGCATACAAGTTAAGTGCTGATATAGTTATATTGGCACTTATTTTTTTATTATTATATGGAGAGAAGGATTATAGATGTTTGTATGCTTAATCGTAAATTAATTTACGGAGATGATTTGTCTGCCTCCGATTTGGAGAAATGGGCAATTGAAGAGTTGGATTGGTGTAAATCAAAAGGGGTTGATGTGATTATTCAAGATGATAATAGATACCCCTCTTTGCTCAAGCAATGTGAGGATGCGCCATTACTTTTATACTATAAAGGTGAGCGTATTGAGAAGCTTAGATTCGAGCAATCAATTTCAATAGTTGGTACACGCCTAGCATCGGGATATGGGCGTGAAATATGCACTGATATTATTAAGTCGTTTGTGAAAAACAATTATAATCCAGTTATAATTAGTGGATTGGCTTATGGTATAGATATATGTGCTCATAATGCGGCTTTGGAGAATAGCATGAAGACGATTGCTGTTTTACCATGTGGGATAGATCTCATTTATCCATCAGTTCACAGAGATGTTGCATGCAAAATCGTAAATAACGGAGCTATTATTTCTGAATATCCCAGAGGTACACCACCTATCAGACGTAACTTTATAAGGAGGAATAGAATTATTGCGGGATTGAGCCAAGCTACGTTGGTAGTTGAGAGTAGAATTAAAGGGGGAAGTATAATAACAGCTCAATTAGCACTTTCTTATAACAGAGAGGTTTTTGCTGTTCCAGGTAGAGTAACAGATGTTAACTCATATGGAAATAATTATCTTATTTCAAAAAATATGGCATCAATTTATTGTAATGATAATACTATACCATCTTGCTTAAATTGGAGTGAATATTCTCCATCAAGAAATGTTACCGCTCAAAAAGATTTATTCACTTCAACCTATTGCGAAAAAGAACTCGTTATAAATTTTTTAAACGCTAATGAGTCCTTAGATATAAATGAATTGATTGAGTTGACAAAAATAAAATTTGATTTAGTGAGTATTATTTTATTAGATTTGGAGCTTGAAGGAAAAATTGAATTTAAATATAACAGATATTTTATAAAATGATTATAGATAAGATGAGGTTTATTGATACCCATGTGCATCTTTATGATGAGGCTTTTGATGAGGATTTTGATAGTGTTGTGGAGAGAATGAAAAATGAAGGGGTGATAGCATGTATTTTACCGGGAATCGATAAAGAATCTTTTGACAAGGAGAACGAATGTGCAAAAAAATGTGAAGGATTTGCAAAAGTGGCTTTAGGATTGCACCCTACCTCTGTGAAGGAAAATTATAAAGAAGAGTTGAATTTTGCTTTGGAGAAATTATATGCAGCAAGCAAAACCAATAATAAATTTGTCGCAGTAGGTGAAATAGGGTTAGATGCTTACTGGAGCAGAGATTTTATGGAAGAACAACTTTATTGCTTTAAGGAACAGATGCTGGCTGCTGCAGAATTGGATTTGCCCGTTATCATACATACCAGAGAAGCTACTGATTATCTATTTGATGCTTTAGATTCACTTAAAGGTATAAAGCAAAGAGGAGTCTTCCATGCATATTCGGGAAGCTATGAGATGTATGAAAGGATAAAAAAGTATGGAGATTATTTAGTTGGAATAGGTGGAGTTGTTACTTATAAAAAAGCCTCTATTGCTGATACATTAGAGAGAATTCCTTTGGATAGAATCCTATTAGAAACAGATGCTCCGTGGCTTACCCCTGTGCCTTTTAGAGGAAAAAGAAATGAAAGCTCATATTTACCATATATTGCTGCAAAAATTGCTGATATAAAAAATGTAAATATTTCTGATGTTGCAGAGCAAACTACTAAAAATGCTATATCTTTGTTTAGATTAAATTTTTAACCATATGAACAAATCTATTCTACTTATCTATACAGGAGGTACAATTGGAATGAAGCAGGATCCAGAAACTCTTGCATTAATCCCTTTTAATTTTGACCAGATTACAGATGAGGTACCTGAATTGAAAAAATTTGGTTATAATATAGATTCCATCTCTTTTGATCCTTTAATTGATTCATCTGATGTAGTTCCTTCATTTTGGACAACGCTTGCCACAATAATAGAAGAAAATTATAAAAAATATAATGGTTTTGTAGTTTTGCATGGTACAGATACTATGTCTTTTACTGCTTCGGCATTAAGTTTTATGCTTAAAGATTTGGAAAAACCTGTTATTTTAACCGGTAGCCAACTTCCTATAGGTATGCTAAGGACTGATGGCAAAGAAAATTTGATTTCATCTATAGAGATAGCAGCTGCTACCGATAAAGATGGCTATCCTAGGGTTCCAGAAGTGTGCATATATTTCGAAAGTCAATTATATAGAGGAAATAGAACAACAAAATGCAGTGCAGAGAATTTCAGGGCTTTTATGTCTCCCAATTATCCGGTTTTAGCAGATGTAGGGATTCATATAAGATACAATAAATCACTTATCAGATACCCTAAGAAGTGGGGTAACCCGCTAAAGGTTAATAAGAATTTTAGCACGAATGTTGCTATATTGAAAATCTTTCCCGGTTTGCAAAAATGTGTAATTGATGCAATTATTAATACTCCGGGATTAAGAGCAATAGTGTTGGAAACATTTGGGAGTGGCAATGCTCCTACTCAAGAGTGGTTTTTGGATGCAATAAAAAGTGCTATTGATAAGGATATTATAGTTGTGAATATATCTCAGTGTCTGGTAGGTAGTGTTGATATGGAGGCTTATGCAACCGGAGTTCAACTGAAAAAAATGGGAGTTATTAGCGGATTCGATTCAACAACTGAAGCGGCACTTACTAAATTATTTTTTTTAATGGGGCAAAATACGTCAAATGAGAGTGTTAAGGATAAGATGCAGCAAAGTCTCAGAGGAGAAATAACAATTTTTAATTAATTTGTTGTGTTCTTATTGAAATATTTTGTGTAAATTGCGCTGGTTTTAATACGAAATTATTACTATAACTATTTTAAATACATTGTTTAATATTTTAATTACTCAAAAATTTATGAAAAAATTTTTCATGTTTTTGGCAGTTTTCGGGTTTATTGCCGTAGCTGCTCAGTATGCAGTTGCACAAGTTCCTGAGTTATCTGCTAATGAATTAGCCGCTCAATCTGATGTTCCTGTGTATCAACAAATCAAAACTAAATTTATTGAAGGTGGTGCTGACTTTATGGGTTCAGTATTATTGTGTCTTATCTTTGGTTTAGCATTGTCAATCGAAAGAATTATTTATTTAAATTTAGCTACAACTAATACTTCAAAATTGTTGGCTAAAGTTGAAGAGGCTCTTAAAAATGGCGGTTTAGAAGCTGCTAAAGAGGTTTGTCGTAACACTCGTGGCCCTGTTGCTAGTATTTTCTACCAAGGTTTAAGCCGTATGGATGAAGGTTTAGATGTTGTTGAGAAATCAGTAGTATCTTATGGTGGTGTTCAAATGAGCCAATTAGAAAATGGTTTATCTTGGATTCAATTATTTATCGCTATTGCTCCGATGTTAGGGTTCTTAGGAACAGTTATCGGTATGATCGCAGCGTTTGATGCTATTCAATCTGCTGGTGATATCTCTCCTAACGTTGTTGCCGGTGGTATGAAAATCGCTTTGATCACTACAGTAGGTGGTTTGGTTGTTGCGATTATCCTTCAATTGTTCTACAATTACATTGTTTCTAAAATCGATTCAATCGTTCTTCAAATGGAGGACTCATCAATTTCATTCATCGATTTACTAGTTCACTATAACAAAAAATAATTGTAAAGAATAATTGAAAAAAAAATTATGAAGTATATTAAATATTTATCATATATACTACTAGCCATTTCAGTTATTATCATTGTACTATTTTATAGTAGTGGTTTCTCTGATGCAATGGTTAACTTAGCACTACAATGGGCAGGAGTATTATTCTTAGCTTGTTTAGTAGGAGCTGTATGTTTACCATTTTTCTTCAGCACTGGAAAAGGTTTGAAAAGCACACTTATTAAAGTTGGTGTTGTAGTAGTTTTATGTGGTCTTTCATATGTATTAGCTAGTGGAGATCCTCTACAAGTTGCTACTAATGTTGAGGCTACACCAAATGAACTAAAATTTACTGATGCAGGTCTTATTATGACTATCATTTTATTTGCACTTGCTGTTGTTTCTATTATTTCTGGTGCTATAATAAATACAGTTAGAAACCGCTAAACAAAAAAGATTATGGCAAAAAGTAAAGTACAGGAAATTAATTCCGGCTCAATGGCAGACATCGCTTTTTTATTGCTTATCTTTTGGTTAACAACAACTTCAATGGATGCGGATAAAGGTCTTCAAAGACGTTTACCCCCTATGCCGGATGAAAATCAGAAACAAGAGGATGTTAAAGTGAACAGAAGAAATATTTTACAGGTTAAGATTAATTCTGCCGATAAAATATTAGCTGGTTCACAAAGTTTAGACGTCTCTCAGTTGAAGGATAAAGTTATAGAGTTTGTAACTAATCCTGCAAATAGTGAATCTCTTTCTGAGAAAGAAATGGAGGATATTGCAGGTTATGGCTTATATCCTGTTTCAAAAGGTGTGGTTTCATTACAAAATGACCGTGGTACAAGTTATAACTCTTACTTACAAGTTCAAAATGAGATTGTAAAAGCATTTAACGAAATTCGTGATAACTTTGCAATGGCTCAGTATGGTAAGAATTATATTTTGTTATCTGAGGATCAACAAGAGATAGTTCGTAAAGCGATTCCTCAGAAAATTTCTGAGGCAGAACCAAAAGATGTTGGTAAAAAACGTTAATAAGGAAGTATAGAATATGGCAAAATTTGCAAGAAAAGGTAAGGGAGAAGCTCCCGGAACAAATACATCTTCACTTCCAGATATCGTGTTCATGTTGTTATTCTTCTTCATGGCTACCACTACAATGCGTGATAGCGAGAAGTTAGTACAAGTGAGATTACCGGAAGCATCGGAGATTGTTAAATTAGAGAGAAAAGACTTATCAGCATATATCAATGTTGGTGAGCCTATCCTAAGTAAACAAGCAGAGTTTGGTACAGATGCTAGAATTCAATTAAATGACTCTTTCAAAACTGTTGATGATATTAGAGACTTCATCGCAGCAGAGAGAGAATCAATGAGTGAATCAGATCGTCAATTTATGACTGTATCTATTAAAGCAGACGAAGCAGTTCGTATGGGTATTATTTCAGATATCAAACAAGAGTTAAGACGTTGTTCTGCTCTTAAGATTATGTATAATGCACGCGGCGTTGGGGCTGAGAAATAGTAGTCTAGATATATTGTATAAAAAGGGTGTCTTAGTTTAATCTAATGCACCCTTTTGTCTATTTTATATCTCTACCTTTGTGACCATTCCAAAATAATCTCGCTTTTTATATTTACGCCAAACTCTTTTGCTTTACGCATTATTGCTTTTGCTAATTGGGTTTTTTTCTCTTCAGGGCAATACCGGAAATATGCTTCTGCTGCTCTCACGTGTGCAGCATCGGGCATTGGGTATGCTCTCTCTTGGGGGAGTCCAAACTCGGAATTGTCAAGTTCTCTTCTCTCTTCTGTATCCAATTTATCCGAAAATTCTTCTTTGTGTCTCATAATTTATTTATTTAATTTATCTATTTCTTTAATAACCTCACTCTTAGTTAGAAAACCGGATTTTACTTCATATTTTCCACTAGCATTAATAAATAATGTAGTTGGAAGCGAATTGAAATTATATGCAGTAGCAATACTCGGATCCATATCGTTGATTACTTCG
>CAZYQA010000021.1:0-15324 GCA_964649555.1 uncultured Muribaculaceae bacterium | reverse complement strand
TATATTGAATTAATAAGAGAATCTGACAATTACACGGTCAGCACAATATCTGATGATGATGGATTTTATTATTTTTCAGAAATAATTGCAGGGGACTATTTATTACGTGTACTCCGTTTGGACGGCTCTATGGAGAAAACAATGAAAATATCTGTACCTCAAGCAGATGAGGGTACTGAACTTGTTAATATTAATTTTGTTATGTAGGTAATAAATAATTAAAATATTATTAACACATTAAGTTTTTGTCTTATGAAAAGTTTCTTTAAGTTTTGCTCCCTTGTTGCAATTCTTATTACAGGTGCAATGGGAGTGTCGTTTGCTCAAACCGTAGTTACTCAAAACTTCGGTGTTACCGCAAGATTGGCATCTCAATTATCGGTTACAAAACAAAGTGATGTCGATTTTGGAGGTATCTTCATTCCTGCTACAACTAGTGCCACTGTTACTATGGATAAAGATGGCGGATGTACAGTTTCAGCAGGTACAACTACTCTTTATGCTCCAGAATTAAGAAGGCCTGGTAGCTTCTATATTCATGCAGATCAAGCTTCAGCTTACACATTGCAATACCCTGCTACCGTTGAATTAAGAAATACTGATGGCAACTCTGTACTTAATTATACTCCTAAAATGTATGATAACGCAGGCACAGTTATTCCATCTTCAGGATCTACTAGCTACAATTTGGCAGCAAGCTCGTTCAAAACTTATACTTTTGCAGGAGACTTGGTAATTCCAAATACAGCAAGCACAGGAATCCATACAGGTAATTTCAACTTAACAGTTACTTGGCAATAATTAGATTATTCGAATATTAATCGGATAAATTGGTGAATAAACAATAGGAGAGCGACTAAATAGTCACTCTCCTTATTATTTATTATTCTAGAACTCCCTAACACTCCATCCCTTATCCTTAGCAATTGTAATATTACCCGCATTCTTCTTATCCACTTCAAGATAAGCATTACCTTGTTTGATAGTAGGAAGATCATAATACAATTGAGTCATCTCAGCAGAAGGAATCTCATTATACATACAACTTACATATCTGATATTACCACAGTTCATAAGATTAAGAGAAGTAAGCTCATTAGAATAGCATTGTAAATACCTGAGAATAGTATTTTTCTGTAGAGATAAAGATTTAAGCTCATTAGCGGCACAATTCAATTGGATCAAATTAGGAAAATACAAAACATCCAGGCTCTTTAGCCCACTATGCTCATATTTAAGATACTTAAGCTCCTTACATTTATCTATAGAATACAATACCGATTTCACATTATATAAACTTAAGAAAGTAATATCCTCAATATCCTTAGCATCAAGATTAGAAACTGTATTCTCCGGCTCAACAGAAACAAACTCTACACCAAATGCGCTCAAATGCCCCTCTCCATAAACTTTCACTTTATATACACCCTCTTCATTATAATAATAATCAAGCTCATTTCCACCACTCACATTCAATTGCATTTCACCGTCAGATAATGAAAGTGAATTCAAATCTATATTATTAAACTGCCTTCCATCCCCCCACTCCACGGTTGCTTTACCACCACCGGCTATAAAAAGGTTCAACTTATTAGTTCTGTCATACTTATTGTAAGAGACATAAAACTCAACGCTCCACTCTTTAGCATTACTTTTATTATCATCACTGCTACAACTTACAGCAAAAATGGCTGCAAAAGTAATCAAGGCAAAATAAAATAGATTCTTCATGACTTAAATATTTTTAAAAACAACTACTATTATCCCAGCAATGAGTACAAAGTTGCTCTTTAGGTAGCCCAATGGCAGCCACAAGATCATCCAAACGCTGGAATCTTAATGTAGTTAATTGTAAATGTTTACACATAATCTGCACCATCTCCTTATGCTTATCGCTGTCAGGATTAGCATACTCAGCTAAAATCTCATCAGAAAGATTCTCTGTCCCCTCCATATCTCTTATGATTCTACGAGTATATAAATCATAAGTACTTCTGCTGGTAGAGAAATTCAAGAATCTACAAGGGAAAATTAGAGGAGGACAAGCAATACGCATATGAATCTCTTTAACCCCGGTATCCAATAATTTCACAACATTATCTTTTAATTGAGTACCCCTTACAATGCTATCATCCATGAATACAATTTTCTGGCCACGAGTGAATTGCTCATTAGGTAAAAGCTTCATTTTTGCAACAAGATCTCTCATTTTTTGATTTTGAGGCATAAAACTACGCGGCCAAGTAGGAGTATACTTCACAAAAGGTCTTTTGTAAGGTACACGCATAGCATTAGAATAGCCTATCGCATGCCCCACTCCCGAATCAGGAATACCTGCTGCAAAATCAGGATCAATATCATTATCATACTTAGCCATAGCAGCTCCGCATCTATATCTGCAATCCTCCACATTTATCCCCTCATAATGAGCAGAAGGATAGCCATAATAAACCCAAAGGAACGAACAAACCTGTTTTTTACAACCTGCAGGAGCAACCTCTCTAATTCCATCCGCACTCATTCGTACAATCTGTCCTGGCCCAAGATCCTGAACATACTCATATCCCAGATTAGTAAAACTTGAACTCTCACTCGCACAAACATACCCTTTATCATTCTTTCCCACAATAATAGGAGTACGTCCATATTTATCCCTAGCAGCATAAATAGCATGATCGGTAAGTACAAGCATAGAGCATGATCCTTTAATCTTTCTCTGCACCAACTCTATCCCCTCCTTCAAAGTATTCCCCTGAGCAATAAGAATCGCCACAAGCTCCGTAGCATTAATTTTAGAATCCGAAAGCTCTGCAAAATGATGTCTTTGCTCCAAAACCTCTTTGGTCAACTCCTCAATATTATCAATCCTAGCCACAGTTACAACTGCATATCTTCCAAGATGAGAAGTAATAGTAATTGGTTGGGACTCATTATCCGAAATCACACCGATACCCATCTTAGCCTCGCCAAATTTTGGAAGCTCATCCTCAAATTTGTTTCTGAAATACCCATTCTCCAAAGAGTGAATAGATCTCACAAATTTATCACCATTATAAAAAGCCATACCGGCACGTTTAGTACCTAAATGCGAATGATAATCGGTACCATAGAAAACATCATTCACACACTCATTACGGGAAACACACCCAAAGAATCCGGACATAGAAATATTAAAGTTTTATAGATTAAAGTGCAAATGTAATAAAAAAACAGCACTGACACATTTTAAGAAAAGCAATATCACACTAATAGTCGTATCTCTCACCCCACATAGCTAAGCTAAAGTATCAACATTAATATCAGGATTCTCTTGAATAAACTTAAGAATCATTTGAGAATTGCAGTAAGAATGGGTAATATCACCCATTCTTACTACAAAAGATTACGGATTCATCAAATCAGTATTGACAAATCTCAAAATTTCATAAATTGAATCGATAGCAGTTGCCGCAGGCCCCTGAGGATCTATCAACTTAGCTTTATTATATGCATTGATAGCATCGCCCCATAGCTGCTGGCGACGATATATACCACCTAAAAGATACCAAGCATGAGAATTATTAGGATCTTTTTCAAGGAGCAAGATAAGGGCATCATAAGCATCGGTCACTCTATTCTCACGCAAAAGCGACTCAATTTGCAAGGTCGTTAAAATCTCTCCGATAGCACGTTTCTTTTCCATAATCCAAAACTAATAATTAAACTAAACCTGAAAAACCCATAAACGCCATAGCCAAAATACCGGCAGTAATAAGAGCGATAGGGACACCTTTAAATGATTTAGGCACAGCAGCAAGCTCAAGTTGCTCACGTAAGCCTGCAAACAAAATCATAGCTAAACCAAAGCCAAGAGCACTAGCGATAGCATAAACAACAGACTCGCCAAGATTAAGCATGTGAGCTTCACCTGTAAAAGAGAACTCTTTAGAAACAACCAAGATAGCCACACCAAGCACAGCACAGTTAGTAGTAATCAAAGGGAGGAAAATACCCAAAGCCTGATACAAAGCAGGACTGATCTTTTTAAGAATAATCTCCACCATCTGTACAAGAGAAGCAATAACCAAAATAAAGGTAATTGTTTGCATGAACTGAATCTCTAAAGGATTCAAAATATAATACTGAATAAGGTAAGTTGCAATAGTAGCCACAGCCATTACGAAACAAACAGCACCCGACATACCGGCAGCAGTAGAAACCTTATTAGAAACACCTAAGAAAGGGCAAACACCCAAAAACTGTGTTAATATGATATTATTAACAAAAACAGCTGAAATAATAATTAAAATATACTCCATCACAAACTAGTTTTTAGGTTTTAACTTATTAAATACAACGATTAAATAACCCAGAGCAATAAAAGCACCCGGAGCAAGAACAAAAGCAAGCATACCATCCACTTGAGCAAACTTAAACCCAAAAGCAGAATAGCTACCTAAGATCTCACGAATCAAACCAAGAAGCCCTAGAGCCATAGTGAAACCCAATCCGATACCTATACCATCAAGTAAAGAATCGAAAACAGAATTTTTAGACGCAAAAGCCTCAGCTCTACCAAGCACCACGCAGTTCACAACGATTAGAGGAATAAAAAGCCCCAAAGTATCATAAAGCGAAGGCAAATAAGCCTGCATGATAAACTGCAAAACAGTCACCAACGTAGCAATTACAACTATATAACAAGGAATTTTCACTTTAGCCGGAATAAAAGAGGCAATAAGAGAAATAATCATATTAGAAAGGATAAGCACAAACATGGTAGCAACCCCCATACCAATACCATTGATAGCAGAAGTGGTAGTACCTAAAGTTGGACACATACCAAGCACCAACACTAAAACAGGATTATCCTTAAAAATACCTCTGGAAATAATACTCAATTTACTCATAATTAATTCTCCTTATTTTTAGAAGCCTCCAAAAAGGCATTATAAGCATTCTCAACAGCGTCACAAAAAGCGCGTGAAGTAATAGTAGAAGCAGTAATCGCATCAATATTACCCCCATCAGCCTTCACCATCATTTTAAAATTAGGATCAGCAGGATTTTTACCCTCAAACTGAGCCACAAACTTAGACTCAGGCTCACTGATCTTAGCTCCAAGCCCCGGAGTCTCAGCATGAGAAATCACAGCAATATTAGTAACATTACCATCAGGAGTGAAACCCACCATCAAAGTAATCTTACCACTAAAACCCTTTGTAGTAGAAGCCTCAACAGCATAGCCGGTAATTACACCATCCATAAGAGCCGGATAAATCACAGCAGATTTGCTCCCCTCTCCAATCACATACTTCTGAGCAGAAGGATCATTATTAAACTCAGGCACAACGCCACTTATAGCACTATTAATCTTAGCTGTTTGAGCAGCCTCAATCGGCTCCTTAGTAACAGCATAAATACCACCAAGTAAAGCAGAAGCCACAAGACACACTCCAAACAGAGTCAGAGCCATATTAGTAAAAGTAGATTCTCTAGCCATTATTTTACAGCCCTCCCAAATCTTTTAGGTTTAAAGTACATATTTAATAACGGAACAGTAGCATTCATAATAAGAATAGCAAAAGAGATACCCTCAGGATAAGCGCCAAACTGCCTTATAAGCATAGTTAACACACCAATACCAACACCAAACACTATCATCCCCTTAGGGCTCATTGGAGAAGTAACATAATCGGTAGCCATAAAAATAGCACCCAAAAGCACACCACCAGTAAGAATATTAAAGATAGGATCTGTAAACTGCTCCGGATTCACAAGCCATAAAATACCTTGGAAAACAAAGATAGAAGCAAAAATAGCAAGTGGAATATGAGGTCTGATAACTCTTCTCACAAGAAGGTAAACAAAACCCAGAAGAAGAGCAAAAGAAGAGATCTCACCCGAAGAACCAAAACGAGTAAACAACATCTGAGAATAAGAAAAATTATTCTCTGCATAAATCTCACTCAACGGAATCCCCTTAGCTAAACCCTCTTTTACAATACCTAGAGGCGTAGCACCAGAAACAGCATCAAGCTCCCCTCCAAAGAAAGAGCCCGGATTATGCCAATCGGTCATAATAACAGGGAAAGAGATAAGCAAAAATACCCTACCAACAAGAGCCGGATTAAAAAGATTCTGCCCCAATCCCCCAAAAGACATCTTAGCCACACCGATAGCAACAATAGCACCCACCACCATGATCCACCAAGGAGCATTAGCAGGCACATTCAAAGCCAATAAAATACCGGTAATCACAGCCGAATAATCGCCTATGGTCACCTTAGATTTCATAAAAAACTTCTCAATAAACCACTCCACAAACATACACGCCACAATACCCACGCCAATAAGTTTAAGAGAAGAGAAACCAAAATAATAAACAGAAACGGCAATAGCAGGCAAAAGCGCTATTACAACATCCCTCATTAAAGTTCTTGTATTATCTTTCCCATGAATATGTGGAGAAAGCGATACCAACAGTTGTTTCATTATATAATCTGTTTTAAAAGTCAATTAATTTTTAGGTCTGCTACGCATAATACCGATAACCTTGCTCTTAGCAAGCCTGATACCATCCAAAAGAGGAATATAAGCAGGACAAGTAAACGAGCAGCAACCGCACTCAATACAATCATACACTTTCTCTCTCTCAAGATCATCATATCTGGCCGCACTGTTCAATTTATTCAAAAGATGAGGTTCAAGCCCCATCGGGCACACCTCAACACATTTTGCACATCTAATACAATTAGTTTGCTCCTTACGTTTAGTTTGCTCCTGAGTAAGGAATAAGACAGAAGAAGAGCCTTTAAGGGTAGGTGCCTCAATATTAGCTACAGCACGCCCCATCATCGGACCACCACTAATCACCTTCACAGCAGCCTCAGGAATTCCCCCAACAGCATTAATAATCTCACTCATCGGAGTACCCACTCTATGCTTGAAATTACGTTGCTCTGCACTACACTCCCCGGTTACGGTGAGCACACCCTCAAAAAGAGGTTTATTTTTCTGAACAGCCTCATACACAGCAACAGCAGTACCCACATTCTGCACAACAGCACCCACATCAATAGGCAATCCCATAGAAGGCACCTGACGTTTTACCACGGCATCAATCAACTGTTTCTCACCCCCCTGAGGATACTTCTTAGCAAGCTCCACCACCTTAATAGTAGGATACTTAGCCTGATACTGCTCAAACACCCTTATAGCCTCAGGCTTATTAGCCTCGATACCCACATATCCCACAGGCACCCCAAGCGCCTTCATCAGAATAAGTGTACCGATAAGCATCTGTTCCGGTTGCTCAATCATCACCCTATAATCGCTAGTAAGATAAGGCTCACACTCAGCAGCATTAATAATCAAAAACTCAGCCTTCTTGCCCGGAGGTGGAGAAAGCTTAACATTAGTAGGAAAAGTTGCACCCCCAAGCCCAACAATACCACACTCCTGGATTCTGGTAACAATCTCCTTAGAATCCATAGCAACCTCACACACAATATCCTCACTCCTATCAATACTCTCAACCCACTCATCACCCTCCACGTTGATTACAACAGTTTTGCAAGGATTATTCAAAATATCTTTAGTAATCTCAATACTCTTAACAGTACCGGATACACTGGAATGTACATTAGCAGAGATAAAACCGCTAGCCTTACCAATCAATTGCCCCACCTTTACAGAGTCACCCACAGCCACAACAGGCTCGGCAGGAGCACCTAAATGTTGAGACATAGAGATAAATGCAACAGAAGGAATAGGAAAACACTCAATCTTAGCATTAGCTGAAATTTTAGCATCATTAGGATGAATACCACCAATAGAAAACGTTCTCATAAACACTAATTGTTACTTAAATTATCACTAGAATTAGTAGGAGCCTGCACCGGAGCAGCAGTAGTTGCAGCAGGAGCAGCAGCCTTAGGTGGTTTAGGAGGGAAATTAATAGCCATAATAGCATTAGTTGGGCACTCATAAACGCACTTAGTACAAAGTTTACATTTGGTAGAATCGATAAAAGCCAGATTATTCTCCAGAGTAATAGCATCGAAAGGACAAACTTTCACACATTTGCCACAGCCAATACAAGCAGAAGTACAAACTTTTCTAGCAACACCACCCTTATCTTTATTCATACAAGCCACATAAATCCTACGATACCTGGGGCCCATATTTCTGATCTCCATGATACCCTTAGGGCAAGCCTTCACGCAAGCACCACAAGAGACACACTTAGAATCATCAATAGCCGGAAGCCCGGTAATAGGATTCATAAAAATAGCATCGAAAGGGCAAGCAACCTTACAATCGCCTAATCCCAAACATCCATACTTACAACCAGTATCACCCGGATATAAGAAGTTCATTGAGGCACACGTATGCGAGCCATCATAAACAGAGGTCTTAGGACGTCTCTCACAAGTACCGCCACATCTGAGAACAGCCACAGTAGGTGCCTTCTCAGCAAGTTCAAAACCTAGGGCACCGGCAACACTCTTCATAACATCGTTACCCCCAACAGGACAAAAAAGAGAATCAAGATTAGGAGCTTTCACGCAAGCCTCAGCAAAAGCGCGACAACCCGCCTGTCCGCAGCCGCCGCAATTAGCGCCCGGGAGTAGTCCCTCCACAATATCAATCCTCGGATCCTCCTCAACCTTAAACTTCTGTGCTACAAAATAAAGCACAACAGCCAATAAGAGACCTAAAAGGCTCAAACTGGCTACGGTAAAGATAATAGTTGTAATCATTTATTAGTTAGTTAATTTTTAGCAATTTTAAATTCAAATCCCTGCGCTACCCTATTCCTGAAAAGAAAAACCAATAAAAAATAGAGAGCAACAGCAAAAATAGAGATCAAACCACTCCACAAATCATTCAACCCAAAACCCTGCAAAGTTAATAAAAAAACCAATAGGATAATCAACGGAATTACATAAGAAATCCATACGGCTTTAAAACCCATAGACTTTTGCATATACACCGTTACCTGATCCCCAACACTAAAAGCATCAGCATCAGAACAAGAGACAGATATAACCTTCTCCTTAGAATCTCCCAAGGCACACACACTCTTAGCATGGCACCCTGCACACATCGATTTATTAATAATCTCAACTTCCACACAAGAATTACAAACAGAGATCACACGCCCCGTATGCTTAATAGAATCATGTACCATATTACTTAATTTTACTGGTAAGAGGAAATTTTAGGTTAGAAAACTTTTTCAATCTACCCGATACCGTACCCACAATCACAGGGGATTCAAACAGCAAAGGTATCTTATTCTTATCATCAGTAACCCAGATAGTCATCTCCTCCTTTCCTGTAAATACACTCCCGGCAACAAGCCTCACACTAAAAATAAGAGTATTAAACGTGCCTAGCCCCTTTATCTTCTTTACAGCCTTACCCTTATATATATAATAAAAATTAAACACATCAGTATCAATAGCAAAAGATATAGGACGATGAATAAATTTAGGCACCGTATCATAATCAATATTCCTCACATTATAAAACAGAGAAACAATATCAAAAGTATTCCCCGAGCCACAAAGCAAAGTATCCTTAGGAGCTCTTTCATACTTCTGTATTATAGCATCTATCGAATTATCATGCTTAAAAATAAAAGTATTCCTCATTCTATACTTTCCCTCTTGCGAATCCCTATAAAACCACTTGGGTTTCACATCACCATCCGAGAACTTACTCTCAAAATGCTCCCTCACCCTAAAAAAGACATCATAAAACTTATATGTCTTCCCCGTAATAACACTATGAAAACCACCATTCTCAAACTTCAATGAAGTGACTGCCTCACCTACATCAGTATCCACGCTCCCCCACTTATAATTCATAACATAAGTGAGCGACTCACCATCCTTATAAGGGACATGAGCACTCTGAGCATTAGCAAAACACACAGAAAAGCAAAATAAAATAAAAATACTAAAACGCATCATTATCATCAAATTCACTACTAATATTCATCTTAGACTCAAAAGAGCTCTCCTCTCCAAGCGGAAGATCAAGTGCTGCATCAGTAGCATCCACAAACCTCACCTCAGAAGCTCTAAACCTCATAGGAACATCACAAACCGAGCCATTTCTATGCTTAGCAATAATAATCTCGGTAAGCCCCACCTGGCTCGCATCCTCAGCCATACCATAATAATCGGGCCTATGGATAAAAGCCACAATATCCGCATCCTGCTCAATCGCACCCGACTCCCTCAAGTCACTCAATTGAGGCCTCTTAGCACCACCACGAGTCTCCACCGCACGGCTAAGCTGCGAAAGTGCAATAATAGGGATATTAAGCTCCTTTGCAATAGCCTTCAAAGATCTCGAAATCGACGACACCTCTTGCTCACGCATCCCCTTCAACTCAGGTGGCCCTGTCATAAGCTGCAAGTAGTCAATAATAATCATCTTAATCCCTGCAGAAGCCACCAACCTTCTGGCCTTAGACCTGAACTCATAAATAGAGAGCGATGGGGTATCATCAATATAAAGCGGAGCTTGCGAAAGAGCATTTAATCGATTATTAATCTGCTCCCACTCATAAGCCTCCAGCTTCTTACCACCTCTGATCTTCTCCGAGGACAAACCTGTCTCACTCACCATAAGCCTCTTTACAAGCTGCACAGAAGACATCTCCAAAGAAAAAACAGCTACAGGCACCTTATGTTCAACAGTCATATTCCTAGCCATAGTAAGAACAAAAGCAGTCTTACCCATTGCCGGGCGGGCAGCAATAATAATCAAATCCGATGGTTGCCATCCATACGTCACACGGTCGATACCCGTATATCCGCTCGGCACACCACTCAACCCATCTGTCCTATCCTGAACAGACTGTAAATCATCAATCGCCTCATTAATAATATCCTGCACCGATTGAGTTTCACGGCGCATATTTCTATCAGCAAGATTAAAAATCTTTTGCTGCGTACTATCAAGCAAATCATCCACAGAGAGCGCATCATCAAACGAATCCTTCTGCACCTCATAGCTGATAGAGATCAGCTCCCTCTGAATATATTTCTGCAAAAGAATCTTAGTATGATAATCCAAGTGGGCAGCCGAGCTAAGCCTCAAACTCAACTGGCTCAAATAAGCAGGTCCCCCAATCTCATCCAAGCACTCATCCTTTTTCAATTCCCCTGCAACGGTAAAAATATCGATAGGAGCATGCTTAGCAGCCAAAGCAGAGATAGATTTAAAAATCCTCCTGTTAGACTCCTTATAAAAACACTCCGGATTCAGCACATCAATCACATCAGATACCGCATTAGGCTCTAAAAGTAAAGCTCCAAGCACCGCCTCCTCCACATCAATAGCCTGAGGTGGTTTACGCCCACTCTCCAAACCTACAACCTCTACATTCTTAGAGTGCTTAGATGCAGCAGCCCCTTTTTTTACAACTTTAGCCATTATAAAATAAGTTTATTAAGTGCGTTAATAATTTTCTTTATAGCAAGATCAATCTCCTCATTCGATATACACAATGGAGGTGCAATCCTAAAAGAGGTAGGTTGAAATAAAAACCAATCCGTAATTACCCCCTCATCCAGAAGTAAATATAAAATATCATAAGCCCTCTTAGCATCCTTCAAATCCACAGCAATCAACAGCCCGGAACATCTGATCTGCTTCACCGCAGGATGCTCACACAGCCCACGCACAAATCTCTCCCCCTTCTGTTCCACCTGGTAAACCCAATCCTCTCGCAAAAGAATCTTCAAAGCAGCCAAAGCCGCAGCACAAGATACAGGATGCCCCCCAAAAGTAGTGATATGCCCAAGCACAGGATTACTCTGCCAAAGCTTCATCAAATCAGAAGAGGCCACCAAAGCCCCAAGAGGAAGCCCCCCACCTAAAGCCTTAGCAAGAGTAAGAATATCAGGGGTAACCCCATAATGCTCAAAAGCAAACATCTTACCCGTGCGCCCAAACCCTGTTTGAATCTCATCAAAAATAAGCAAAGCCCCTGTTTGGTCACATCTATCACGCAAGGCTTCCATAAATCCCTGAGTAGCAATCTGTACACCCCCCTCACCTTGAATAGGCTCCACAATCACCGCAGCAGTAGCACAAGTAATAGCACTCAAAGAATCAATATCATTAAACACAATATGACTTACACCCGGAAGCAACGGGCGAAACGCATTCTTAAAACTCTCCTCACTCATAAGGCTCAAAGCCCCATGTGTACTTCCGTGATAAGCATTAAAACAACTGATAATCTCTCTCCTGCCGGTAGCTCTCTTAGCAAGCTTCAAAGCAGCCTCATTAGCCTCACTCCCCGAATTCACATAATACACACAATCCAAAGAGGCCGGCAACACAGAAGTAAGCAACTGCGCATGCTCCACCTGAGGCTTCTGGATAAACTCACCATACACCATCAAATGAGAAAACTTATCAAGCTGATCCTTAACCGCATCAATTACCTCCCTATTAGAGTGCCCCACATTACTCACCGATACACCAGAGATAAGATCAATATACTCCTTATCCGGCAAATCTTCACCCTGCTTAGAAAATAAAACAACACCCTCAGCCCTATGGATATTAATGCCCAACGGAGAAGAGGATGTTTGTGCTACGTGTTTAAAGAAAAGCTCTCTTAAAATAAAAGGCTTATTCTCCATACATATATATTATTCTTGTTCAAACTCAGAACTTACAAGAATTCTACCGCAATACTCGCAAACTATAATCTTTTTACTCAAAATAATATCCATTTGTCTTTGAGGTGGAATCTTATTATAACAGCCACCGCAAGCATCTCTCTTCACGGTTACAACTGCCATACCATTTCTGGCATTAGATCTCACTTTCTTATAAGCATTAAACATACGAGCATCTATCCTATTAGCGATATCCTCTTGTTGTTTAACAAGCTCTTGCTCCTCTTTTTGAGTCTCCTCAACAATATTCTCAAGCTCTTTTTTCTTATTTACAAGATCCTCTTCACGCCCTTTCAACTTATCCGAAGCAGCAGCCAAAGCCTCTTTCTTCTCAATCATAGTAGAAGCACTATCATTGATACGTTTCTCAGAAAGTTGCACCTCTAAGCCTTGGAACTCAATCTCCTTAGACAAAGAATCATATTCTCTGTTATTCTTAGAGTTATTTCTTTGCTCCTCATATTTCTCAATAAGAGCTTTGCTAGAGATAATATCCTGTTTCTTTTGCGCAACAAAAGCGTCAGTCTCCTTAATCTCCTTTTGCAGATTCTCTATACGAGTTTGCAATCCGTATATTTCATCCTCCAAATCTTGAACCTCCAATGGCAACTCACCTCTAAGCAAATAAATTTTATCAATTTTAGAATCAATTTGCTGTAACTTATGCAACATTTGGAGCTTTTCCTCCATGCTTATGTCAGAATCCAAATTCTTGGCAATCTGCAAAGACGTAAAAGTTTCACCCTCAATAATAGGTGGAACAACAGTGTTATTTTTTTTACTTGTAGCCATAATAAAGCTTTAATAGTAATATATCGGATTATTATTTTTTTTACTAATTGAAACGGCAAAGTTAGGAAAATTTTTCGAAATCAAATTTTGCAACAAAATAACCGCATCAAATTCACTCAAATAGTGCCCAAGATCTATCAACATAAAACCTCTCTCACAATAATAATCATGATAAGAGATATCTCCTGTAATATATACCTGAGCTCCCTCAGCCATAGCATTGCCAATTAAAAATTTACCGCTACCACCGCAGACAGCAACCCTTTTAATGGGCTCATTAATCAATTTGGAACATCTTACGAGCTCAATACCATAAGACTGCTTCATATACTTCACAAACTCCTCACTAGTCATTGGAGCCGAAAGATTCCCTACTACACCAAAACCTTTATCAGATAATGGTTTACAATCCTGTAATTGCAATCTTTCTGCCATAAGAGAACTTACACCTCCACTTACTCTATCCAAGTTGGTATGAGCAGAATAGATTACCATATTATTTTTTATTACCTTCTCAATAATCCTACCCATAGAATTATTAGGGGCAATTCTCTTTACACCATTAAAAATAAGCGGATGATGAGTAATTACCATATTCAAACCCAACTCAATCGCCTCATCCACAACCTCTTCAGAGCAATCCAAAGCTAATAATGCCCCATTCACTTTACACATTGCATCCCCAATACAAAACCCTGAATTGTCCCAATCCTCCTGCATCTCTATAGGAGCAAACTGCTCAATATACTTAACAATATTTCCAGCTAACATAAATTAATTCTCCGTATTAAAATTCGATGCAATACCTTTCAACTGCTCCTTAATTGCAGTAAGGCGCATCACAACCTCTACTCTATTATCAACCCCATCTTTATTATCCTTCATTCTCTTCTGTGCCCCATCAAGAGTCATACCCAACTGTTTCACCAAATAATGAATAGTTTTAAATGTATTCACATCATCAATTGTAAACATCCTATTCCCCTTTTTGTTCCTATACGGCTTAATAAACGAAGGGAATTTATCAGCCCAAAACCTCACTAACGAAGGGTTCTCTCCAAGCATAGCAGCTACCTCTCCGATAGAATAATAGAGTTTCTCAATTGGTTTATCCTTGTAAGGCATAATATATAAAGTTTAAATTTAATCACGTAAAAAAGGCTAATCAAGAGATTGCCCCGTATTAGCAGAAATCAGCAACATCTCTCTATACATTGCCGGGCTCAGATCTGCGAAAAAATAATTAATCGGCTCCATCACATGATCGTTAAAAAGCACCTCATAATGCAAATGCGGAGTAAAAGACATTCCAGAAACACCAATTCTACCAATAACATCCCCTTTATCTACTTTTTGCCCTTGTCTGACAAGAATATCTCCCATTTGCAAATAACGAGTAGTATAACCATTGCCATGATTAATCACCACCATATTTCCCTCCTTCTTCCCTTTGCGCGATACAACCTCTACTCTTCCGCTTGCAGTAGCAACAATCTCAGTACCGGTAGCTCCTAGCAAATCTAACCCTGTATGTGAAACAACAGTTTTATAAAATGGATTAATCTTCTTACCTACCGAAGCACCTGTTTGACTCACAATGAAATCTTTCACAGGCACGATTGATGGAATAAACAAAACACTATCCCCTAATTTGGAAAAAGCATTATTGACAACACTAAAAGCACTATTCACACGCTCCGCCTCAAGATTAGCCCAAGTCAAACGCCTCTTTGCCTGCATAATAATATTATCATTTTGGGTGGTATCAATATCATTCAACCCGGAAGTACCGATATAGCCATCATTATGAGATGGAGGATCTGAGTTAAAAATCTGA
>CAZYQA010000020.1:0-15984 GCA_964649555.1 uncultured Muribaculaceae bacterium | reverse complement strand
GTATTGATTGGGGAAAACTTATAGTGGGTATATCTACCATTATCTTTATAATTATTTCTATTACTGGGATAATTATTTGGTTTCCACGCTGTAATTTTAAGATCAACATAAAGAGAGGATTTAGAAGATTCTGCTATGATTCACACATAAGTACCGGGGCTATTTCATTAATCTTTATATTACTTATGGCTTTCACAGGGCTTACGTGGTCTTTCCAATGGTATAGAACTGGCTTTTATTCATTATTTGGAACATCACAAAGTAATCAAAGGGGAGCTCCATCATCAAATGAACAAAAGAGAAGTGAAAAACAAGAGAACCTAGAAGAGAATTTTATAAGCTGGGATAAAGCAATAGAATCTGTAAAAACTGTAGTACCCGAATTATCAAAGCTTACAATTTCAAAAGGAAGTATAGCTGTTAATTATAATAGATTTGGTAATGCTCGTGCATCAGACACATATAAATTCAATACTAAAACAGGAGAGATAACTCAAACCATACTTTATGAGTACTCCCCAAAAGCTACAAAACTAAGAGGTATAATCTACTCTTTGCATGTAGGCAATTGGGGAGGTATTCTAACAAGAATTTTACAATTCTTGGCTGCCCTTATAGGTGGAATATTACCTATTTCAGGCTATTATATCTGGATAAGAAAAAAACTCTAATCCTCTATCGCATCATCTAATTTTGGCGATACAGCAGGCTCAGTAATAGGGGCAATTTTAGGAGCAGGGGCTCCTGCAACAGCAGGGGTTCCTTTTGCCGCATCATCCATTTTCTTTTTAGAAATCCATAAAACAAATAGGTTGAATGCAGCTAAAATCACAAATACAACAAATCCTACAGCATATCCATCTTTACCCATGCCTGTAGCAATAGCACCCATAATTGGAGGGACAACAAATCCACCGAAAGCACCAATACCTCCAACCCATCCTGAAGCTCCACCAACATTATTAGGGATAAATTTCGCTACCATCTTAAACACAGCTGTATCATTGAATCCCATTGCAATTGCAATACCTATAGTACAAGCTATTGAAAGTGCAAAATTTCTTGACACTATCATTACAGCTGCAGATACTATCATTAATACCATAGACCATACACATAATTTTCTACCACCAATTTTATCTGCAACTGGCCCTGCAACTATACGTAATAATGCAGAAAGCATTGAGAATATTGCTGTTAATATTCCAGCTTCAATTGCTTTTACTTCATAAAAATTCCCCCAAAAACTAGGATACCATTCAGTAAGTGCCAAGAAACCACCAAAAGTACAGAAATACAATGATGTAAGGATCCAAGTTGCAGGAATTTTAGCAGAATCGATAAGACTTTGTTTTACACTACCTTTAGGGAAAATATCTTGTCCTGTATCTCTTGATGCATTTTCACTATCCTCTACAGATAATCCTGCTTTTCTATATTGGAAGAATGGAGCATTTCTACCCAAAAGAAAATACAAAATTGTACCTATAAGTAAGAAAATTGTCCAATAAACATAAGATATTCCTAAGCCACTTGAAGCAATTATAATTGGAATCGACATTGCAAATAGCCCGGGTGCTAATGTTCCTACTCCACCATAAACCCCCGATGAATAACCTTGCTTTTTTTGTGGAAACCAATATGATGCTTGACTTATACCAACTGAGAATGTAGCTACACCGCAACCTGCCAATAAACCGAATAGTAATATCAGAGGATATTTACCATCCATATTATTAGGATAATAGGTATTAGTAACCCACATAAGCCCGGCTACGCCAATTAAGGCTAAAATCATAAGTATATTAAATGGCTTTTTACCACCTGTAGTATCAACCCACGCGCCAAATGGTATACGTAATATTGAGCCTGAAAGAGAAGGGATAGCTACAAGAAAGCCCACAGTCGTGGGATCTAAATGCATCACCTCCTTAAATTTATGTGCGGTAGGGCCAAAAAGAGATACGGCTGCCATACCGAAAAAGAATCCCATTGTGGCACTCCACAATCCTTGATTCTGACTTCCTCTGATTTTTATGTTTGTCATATATTAAGGTGTTAAATATTATTTTGATAATTAAGGTCTTTTGAAACAAGTTGTGCCGCTTTTCTCCAGATAAATTGAATAGGGGCAACAAAGAAATGAGTTAATTTAGAGTAAGGAAGTATTATAAAAATCAAACACCCACAAATTATATGAACCTTATAAACCCATGGTACAGATGCAATAATCACTCCTGATAAAGGTTGGAATGTAATAACAGATTGTGCCCACGTATCAAAAATAAGATATTGACTTAGGGGTGAAAAAGTAGTGATAGTTGTAGAAGCTAACCCTACAAATATTTGAAAACATAATAATATCTCAATCGCAATATCTCCAAAAGCACTGTTTAATCTTATTCTTTCATTTTTTACACGTCTTGTGAGCAAACCTATTATTCCTATTATTGCACACAATCCAAAGAAACCACCCATAGATATAGCCAGAATCCTTTTCACCTCTACGGAAAAAAGCCAAGAATACATCCACCTAGGGGTAAGAAGACCGAATATATGCCCTGCCAAAACAAATAAAATTCCCCAATGAAACATCGAAAGGGAGGCTTTTAATGCCATGCTATCCTCTAAAAACTGCGTTGATTTAGCATGAATAGTATTATTCCTATATACAAATCTTGCTATTAATCCAAAGATCATTAGAAAAATCGCTATATGAGGCAGGTAACTAAATAATAATATAGAAAAATATTCACCCATAAAACATAATTATTTAGATGCTAAATAGATAAGACAATCTATCAAATGCCTGTATGCAGACTCATTCTTAGCAAGGATAGTTCTTACATCGACAAGAATTTTAATCGATTCCGAAAGAAGTTTCGCACCACTTTGAGGCGTCTGAGTTTCGGCAATAAATTCTAAAAATACAGGTAAATAATCTGGTAGCTCTGCATGGTCCATCTCCATTCCCTTATTTTTATAATACATCTTAAGATCTACCATCGCCAACCCTTTATCTTTTGAATCTCCATGGATATGATCAAACATATACAAAGAAGTTAAAGACTGTGTATCAAATGTTGATGAATAATACTCCTGCCAACTGGTAAGATCATCCATCTGAGCAAAATAATCCATAAATTTTGCTACATTTTCCATATTCTTTTTATCCAAAAGCCCCTCTTCTTTAAGCTTTCCGGGCATTTGATGCATTACATTTAAAGTATCCGCACTTGGATAATCCAATAATATTGATAAAATTTTATACGTATAAATCATATTTATTTCCTCCGTTTTTATTTATAAACAATTAATTCATTATTATGATAAACTACATACCTCCAAATAAATTCTTTGGTCGTTGTTTATCGAAAGGTTTAGGGAACCCTTCTTCACTCTTGAGTGCAAAAGGATCTTTATCATTATCAACTCTTTTACCGGGAATTACAAACCTCAACTCATAAGGTGCGATTGCTAAATATTGATACATCTGTGCAAGTTGCTCATCTGTAAGCTCAATATGTGCCGGAATTGGCTCTAATGTACCGGAATTGTGCCTTATAGCTCTCATCCTATTCCTTAGATATACCAATTTATTTAATGCATCTTCAACAGGTTTTTCAAACCCTGCAGTAAATAAATTAGCTTGATATTTTACAGGTATTCTCATCTGATCGATAGATGGTAACATAGATTCGGCACTATCAATTTGTTCAAAATTAAATCCCGATAATGTAGGTATATACCATGTCATAGGGAGTGTCCTGTATTCAGGATGAAGAGGAAATGCAATTTTCCACTCTTTCATCATTTTATATACAGGAGATTTTTTTGCAGCTTCAATAAATTCTCGGCTGATTCCATTCTCAATGGCTTGCGCCTCAACTTCAGGATTATTTGGATCTAAGAATAAATCAAGTTGAGCTTCATATAATTCAGCTTCATTCTCCAAAGAGGCATAATCTTTAATTTTATCTTGATCATATAGCATTACTCCTATATATCTGATTCTTCCCACGCACCCTTCCGAGCAAGCTGTTGGCTCCCCATTCTGGATTCGTGGATAGCAGAATACACATTTTTCTGATCTTTTACGCTCCCAATTGAAGTAACTCTTTTTAAATGGGCACCCACTTACACATTGTCTCCAACCTCTGCATTTATCTTGATCTATAAGCACTATCCCATCTTCATCTCTTTTATAAATTGATCCGGAAGGGCATGAGGCTACACATGATGGGTTTAAGCAATGCTCACATAAGCGGGGTAAATAGTACATAAATGTCTTTTCAAACTTCTCATAACTCGAAAAATCTATCCCCCTGGTATTTATATCTTTTTCCCTTTCTTTAAATTCCCCTCCCAGGTTATCATCCCAATTTGGGCCGTAAACAACTTTCTTCAAAGATTTACCGGTTAATAACGAATAAGGGCGTGCGGTTGGAGGTGTTGGAAGTTTTTTTCCTCTTTGCAGTGTTGAGAAATTAAATGTAAATGGCTCATAATAATCATCAATTACCGGCATATTGGGGTTGGCAAATATTGTTGCCAATCTTATTGCTTTTCCCCCTTGCTTAGGTGAAAGCATTCCTCTTTTATACTCCCATCCACCAAGATATTTATCCTGATTCTCCCAATCTTTGGGATAACCTCTCCCCGGCTTAGTTTCTACATTATTAAACCACATATATTCTGCACCTTGCCTTGTTGTCCAGATATTTTTACATACAACAGAGCAGGTATGGCACCCGATACATTTGTCGAGATTCAATACCATACATATTTGTGCTTTTATGTTCATAGTCTTATTATTTTTTATTCGTCACCTGTTTTCCACTCAATATTCTTATCAGCTACTTTTCTGATGAGCACTATTTCATCTCTATTCGCCCCTATTGAGCCATAATAATTCAAAGAGAATGATAGCTGTGCATACCCTCCAACGCAATGAGTTGGCCGAGGACATAATTTTGATATTGAGTTATGTACTCCACCTCTATTACCTGTAATAGGAGCCACTGGCATATTAACTGTTCTCTCCTGATTATGATATAAGAATGCTAGCCCCATAGGGATCTTTTGAGTTACAACTGCTCTTGCCATTGTAGCGCCGTTATCGTTGTATATCTCTACAAAATCATTATCATTTATATCATTCTTTGCTGCATCTTTTTCATTAATCCAAACTACAGGGCCACCCCTACCCAAAGTGAGCATAAGCAGATTGTCTGACCACATTGAGTGAATAGACCACTTATTATGAGGTGTTGGAAGTGCTGCTACTAAAACTTTATCATTCTTCCCTGTTTTTTCCAATAACGCCTCTACCGATTTTGTTACTAAAGGTGGACGATATGTAACCAAAGATTCCCCAAAATCAATTTGCCAAGGGTGATCTAAATAAATCTCTTGTCTTCCACTTAATGTTCTCCATGGGATATTATAATGGGTATTTATATAGAAAGCATTATAATTTATTTTTTCATTATCTACTCCACTCCAGCATGGGGAGGTAAATGTTCTACGCGGTTGATCTTTTATTTCATCAAAAGTTAAATGATCGGAAGCGTGCCCCTCTGTGAGGAATTTAAGATCTATCCCACTCTTATCTTTAAGGCTCTCCCATGCTTTCACTGCGGCTCCCCCATTTGTTTCGGGGGATAGAGTGAGGATAGTGTTTACCCCATCTATATCTGTATCAATTTTAGGTCTTCCTTTAGATATTCCATCTTTATCAACCAAGAAATTAATATCACCAAGGAACTCCACCTCTTCATCTGCCTTCCATGAATAACCTTTTGTGCCTACACCATTTTTAGATACATTAGGGCCTAATGAGGTAAACTGATTAAACATTTGTGGATAATTTCTCTCTATCTGAATAATATTAGGCATATTATTTCCCGGCACTGGTATAGTTCCTTTCTCTTTCCAATCCTCAACTGTAATTGATTCGGAAATTTCGCCCGGAGTATCATGCAGCCATGGTTGCACAAGAGTATCAACCTCAACACCTAAGTGCCCTTGGCATAGTTTAGAAAACTTCTCTGCTAAACTCTTGAATATATCCCAATCCGAACGAGATTCCCAAAGCGGCTCAACAGCAGCCTGCAATGGGTGTACAAACTGGTGCATATCTGTTGTATTCACATCATTTTTCTCATACCAGGTTGCTGCAGGAAGCACTATATCAGAGTGTATAGATGAGGTTGTCATTCTATAATCTGCTGTCACAATCAAATCACATTTTCCCTTTACAGCCTCTTTATGCCATACCACCTCTTTTGGAAGCGGCTCTCCCATCTGCTCAAGATCTTCCCCTAATACATTACTTTGAGTACCCAAAAGGTGCTTCATAAAGTACTCCATCCCTTTTCCGCTACATCCAATCAGATTTGATCTCCAGATAAAGAGATTTCTAGGCCAGTTCTTAGGGCTGTCAACATCCTCTGTCGCAATTTTAATTTCCCCTTTACCAAGCTTTTCGGCAAGATATTTATCAGGCTCCATATTCTGAGCCTTTGCGCTATCATTTACAGAGAGAGGATTTATATCTATTTGTGGAGAAACTGGTGTCCAGCCTAATCGTTGCGCTTTCACTACCGAATCCACCAATGTCATTCCCTCCCACCTTTTTTTATCTGTTACTGGGCTTAATATATCAGATATTTGGACTTTTTCATATCTCCATTGGTCTGTATGTTGATAGAAATAATTGGTGGCATTCATTTGTCTTGCCCCATGGATCCAGTCCCCGGCAAATGCCATTGTACCCCATCCTGCAAGAGGGCGTATTTTTTCTTGCCCTACATAGTGAGATAATCCACCTCCTGTTTTCCCTATACACCCGCAAAGCACACACATATTTATTACTGAACGGTATGTCATATCAGTATTATACCACTGATTCACTCCTGCTCCAATGATTACCATTGATGCCCCTTCGGTTTCAATTGCATTTTGTGCAAATTCACGAGCTACGTTGATAACCGTTCCTCTCTTAACACCTGTAATTTCCTCTTGCCATGCAGGGGTAAACGGAATAAGATCATCATAGCTCTTTGCGCAATTATTATCATCTAGCCCTCTATCTACACCATAATTAGCCATTAGCAAATCAAATGCAGTAGTGCAATAAAAATCACCATCTTTCCCACTCATTTTTATTGCAGGAACTTTTCTATCCAATATAGCCGGATTGCTATCCTCTCCAAAATATGGGAACAATACATCCAATATATTTTTTTCAGTTTTATCTATAAGAGAGATTTCAGGATCTATCTCAGAAGAGTCTCTTTCATCTTTTAGCTCAAGGTTCCATTTACCACTTTTATCCCATCGTGTAGCAATTGAGCCATTAGGAATCTTTAGCTCTCCATTTTTATCAAGGGTAATTACACGCCATTGTGGCTTATTGATTATACCCATATTATCAGTAAAATCACTCGCTCTAAGCATTCTACCAGGGACATATTTATCCCCTTGCTTATCCAATTTTACCAAAAACGGTAAATTACTAAACCTCTTTATATAATCCTCAAAATAAGGAATTTGCTTATCTCTATAAAATTCCGTTAATATTACATGCCCCATAGCCATACCCAAAGCGGAATCTGTCCCTTGCTTAGGATTCATCCAAGTATCGGCAAACTTTGCAGCATCATTATAATCGGGTGAAACTACAACTACTTTTGTCCCTTTATATCTCACTTCGGTCATAAAGTGAGCATCAGGTGTACGTGTTACAGGGACATTTGAGCCCCACATCAATAGGTAATCTGAGCTATACCAATCTGCACTCTCGGGGACATCTGTCTGCTCTCCCCAAGTTTGAGGTGATGATGGTGGTAAATCACAATAGAAATCATAGAAACTGAGAATTGTTCCACCCAGCAAACTAAGATACCTCGTACCTGCACAATAGGATACCATTGAGAATGCAGGTATTGGGGAGAAGCCCACAATCCTATCAGGCCCAAACTCTTTTGTAGTATAGATATTTGCGGCAGCAATCATCTCCAATGCTTCTTCCCAAGTAGATCTCACAAAACCTCCCAAGCCTCTCTCTCCAACATAATTGCTTCTGCTTACATTATCTTCCACAACTAATTTCCAAGCATTAACCGGGTCTGCTACTTTGGCTTTAGCAGCTCTGTAGGCTCTGAGTAATGATGTTCTGATCATAGGATGTTTTACTCTCCCGGAATTATAAAGATACCATGAGTAGCTTGCACCTCTGGGGCATCCTCTTGGCTCATGATTTGGTATAGTTGGCCTGTTCTTTGGGTAATCTTTTTCTTGCATTTCCCATGTGACAACACCATTTTTTACAAAAATTCTCCATGAACAAGAGCCTGTACAATTTACCCCGTGAGTAGAACGGACAACTTTATCAAAATGCCATCTGTCTTCATAGAAACTCTCCCAACTTCTGTCTCTGTAGTTGTTCTCTACAAAACCGCCGGAAGCAAACTCTTTCGTTTTCTTAAAATATCTTAATTTATCCAACATATATGAGTTATTTTTTTCTTGATGGGACGATTAATCCCCAATATATAATACCTAAATTTATCACAGCCAATACTGTAAATACCAAAAATGAGTGTGCATATCCCCAATTTGCAGAATCATCTGCGCCTCCTCTAAGAATAAAAATACTAAAGATTTGAGGTAAAAAGAATCCTCCAAATGCTCCTAATCCACCTACCCAGCCGGAAGCACCACCTACCGAATTAGGGATAAAACGGGGTACCAGCTTAAAGGTGGCCGCATTGCACATACCAAATGATGCAGCTATAAAGATTGTGGCAATGATTACAATAGCTATACTATGAGAAAAACCTGCCCCTAGTGATCCTATAAGCAGTAATATCATTGATATAGTACAAACTTTTATTCCTCCTATTTTATCGGATAGCTTTCCGCTCGGTATCCTTATCAATGCAGATAAGATTGAGAAGCCAGCTGCTAACACACCGGGGATTACCCCTTGTAGTGAATGGAACTTATTCCAATAAGTAGGCAACCATGCTGTCAAAGCTAGAAATCCACCAAAAGAGCAAAAATATATCACAACTAAAAACCATGTTTCTCTCACTTTCATTGAGTCTACAAGGCTTTTTTTCATACTTCCGGATGGGAACATATCTGCTCCAAGCTCTATAGATTTGGATTTTGCTTGTGCTGCATCTTCCCCTTTTTTTATGAATTGGAAATATGGTGCGTTATTACCTAATATTACGTATAAAATTGCTCCAATACCAAGCACTATTGTCCAAATAAAATATATGGAAGTAATTGAGAATTTGCTGATTGCCAATGATAAGATAAGTGCGAATACTCCGGGTGCCAGCGTTCCTGCTCCCCCAAATATCCCCAAAGCTGTCCCCTGCTTATTTTTAGGGAACCAGTACGATGTTTGCCCTATACCCACTGAGAATGTTGCTAATCCGCAACCGCATAATGCTCCAAAAAGTAATACTAAAGGGAAAAGTCCGTGCATATTATCTGGATAATATCCCTTGAGCAACCAACTCATACCCATTATACCTATCAGAGATAGCAATAATAATATCATAAATGGTTTCTTTCCCCCCGTAGAATCTACCCATGCTCCGAATGGTATCCTTAACAACGATCCTGTCAATGCAGGTATGGCAATTAACAACCCAATCTGCCCTACACTAAGGCTCATTTGGGTCTGGAAGATATTATGAAAAGGGCCAATAAGCGATACGGCTGCCGAACCAAAGAAAAACCCCAGTGTTGTTCCGGCAAGTGCTTTAGAGGAAGAGCCGTTATATTTAATCTCACGCATAGCTATAAAATATCTGTTAAATAATTAATATTCTGGAAATTTCTAATTCTACTCTCCTCTGCATCTATTTTTATAATGTTAGTATGATTTTTCAAAGCCTCGGATACTTTCAAATCATCTTTTTGGATTGATTCCAATAAAACATCCTTTAATTCTTTAGCATATACTCCCGGAAAAGGGTATGTTTTATCATTAACATTATAAAAAGTAGCATTATCTTTTTTTCTATTTAAAAGCAATAATTCTATTTCGCTTATTGTGATAAAAGGCATATCACAAGTAAGAATAATACAATAATCGCTATCCATCTCGCTCAAAGCACTATATATCCCCCCCAAAGGGCCAACATTTTTAAATTTATCCTCTACGCATTTATATCCAAGCTCTCCGTATATTAGTTCATCTCCACTTATCACTATATCATCGGTAAAATTCTTCAACAGCTCTATGGAATAAGCTATACTCTGTTTTCCATCAATCTTTGCAAACGCCTTATTACTCCCAAAGCGAGTACTCTTGCCCCCTGCAAGAACTACCCCACTAAGATTCATACTTTCTTTTTTCCGATATGGGTAGTAATAACCAATTATCAATATTCTTATAAAAAATAATCCCTATCGTGACAGATATCACAGTAAAAATCAACCCCTCTATGACAATATATATCACTGGATTTAGAACCCATGAAATTGGACGTCCCAAAAGAAAAAATACATTTAGAAATTTGACAAAAGCAGCTACAATAGAGACCATCAATGCAGCAGTTAAAATTTTAGTTTTAAATGTAGCATAAGACATAGCAATTATTCCGATGGTTATTAACACCGGAGTAAACTGTTTTGCATGGAGTAAATGTAACACCCAGCCCCCTGTAGCCTCACATACTCCCCATAAAAGACCAGTTATCAGAATGATAAAAATTTTCTTCATTTTATTATTTGTTAATTTAGGCTATATACAGATTCTAAACAGAAAATTTCAGATTTAGTTCAAACCCCATTTTAGACGCTTCACACACTTGTAGGCACTAAAAATGGGATTCAATAATACTTTTGCTTTAATAATTTTTAATAAGATATAAAATGTTTAAAGCCGTAGTAAGATTTTCAATAAAGAAAAAATTATTTGTTGGATTGACTACCATCTTCCTATTAGTAGCCGGAATATACTCTATGCTTACATTACCGGTAGATGCAGTTCCTGATATTACAAATAATCAGGTACAGATTGTTACTGTTTCTCCAACCCTTGCCCCACAAGAGGTAGAGCAACTTATCACATTTCCTATAGAGATTGCAATGAGCAACATTATGAATGTGGAAGAGATACGCTCGGTATCAAGATTCGGGCTATCTTTAGTAACAGTTGTATTTAAAGAATCAGTGCCGACACTTGATGCCAGACAGTTGATCAATGAACAGATTATGAGCGTACAGGAGGAGATACCAAGTGAGCTTGGAACCCCTGAACTTATGCCTATTACTACAGGCCTGGGAGAGATATATCAATATGTGCTTAATGTAAAACCGGGCTTTGAGGATAAATATGATGCTATGGAGCTACGGACAATTCAGGACTGGATTGTGAAAAGACAGCTATCGGGAATACCGGGTATTGTTGAGATTAATAGCTTTGGAGGCTACCTAAAACAATATGAAGTAGCAGTTGATCCTAATGCCCTTTTTTCATTGAATATAACACTGGGTGAGGTATTTGAGGCTCTGAACAAAAATAATCAGAATACAGGAGGAAGCTATATTGAGAAGGCTAACAGAGCATATTATATCAGATCTGAGGGGATGATAAATAATATTGAAGATATTAACAAAATTGTGATAGCAAGCAGAGGTGGCATCCCTGTGCATATTGAAGATGTTGCCACGGTAAGGTTTGGAGCACCAAAAAGATTTGGAGCTATGACGATGGATGGCAAAGGGGAATGTGTAGGTGGAATTGCGATGATGCTAAAAGGTGCTAACGCAAACACCGTAACAGCAGAATTGGAAAAAAGAGTGGAAAAAGTACAAAATATGCTCCCTGAGGGTGTATATATTGAACCATATCTGAACAGATCAGAACTTGTGAGTAGAAATATATCTACAGTTATAAAAAACCTGATTGAAGGGGCACTTATTGTATTTATTGTCCTTATCATCTTCTTGGGTAACCTGAGAGCAGGTTTAATTGTTGCATCCGTGATACCTCTTGCAATGCTTTTCGGCTTTATTATGATGAGAATATTTGGGGTATCTGCAAATCTTATGAGCTTGGGAGCTATTGATTTTGGTATTGTAGTAGATGGATCAATTGTGATTATAGAGGGTATCTTGGCTCATATCTATACCAAACGGCTTGCAGGAAAGAAATTAACCCCTGAAGAGATGGATAGTGAAGTTGAAGATGGGGCTGCCAAAGTTGTAAGAAGTGCCACATTTGCCGTACTTATCATTTTGATAGTTTTCTTCCCATTAATGACACTGCAAGGTATTGAGGGTAAATATTTCACCCCAATGGCGAAAACCCTGGTATTCTGTATTATAGGGGCATTGATTCTATCATTGACTTACGTACCAATGATGGCTTCACTTTTCTTAAAGCACAAAATATCAATTAAAGAGACACTTGCAGATAAGTTTTTCAACAAATTAAATAAACTCTATAAACGCTCTTTAGATTTCTGTTTAAGATTCCGCAAGGCAACTGTATTTACTGCTTTTGCAATGCTTGCAGCCTCTCTGTTGCTTTTCAATAAACTTGGAGCAGAATTTATCCCTACTTTGGATGAGGGGGATTTTGCAATGCAAATGACACTTCCTGCCGGAAGCTCACTCAGCAGAAGTATTGAAGTATCAGTAGAAGCCGAAAAAATACTAAAGGCTCAATTCCCTGAGATTAAACACGTAGTTGCAAAAATTGGTACTGCAGAGGTTCCTACAGACCCTATGGCTGTAGAAGATGGAGATATTATGATAATAATGAAACCATTTGATGAGTGGACTTCAGCAGATTCGAGAGCGGAGATGGTGGAAAAAATGAAGGGAGCCTTAGAGCCTATTGAGGATGTTGAGTTCAATTTCAGCCAGCCCATACAATTGAGGTTCAATGAGCTTATGACAGGTGCTAAAGCCGATATTGCTGTAAAACTTTACGGAGAGGATATGCAGGAGCTATTTGATAAAGCAAAAATAGCAGCAGGTCTGATTGAGAAAATCCCTGGCGCCTCAGATGTACTTGTTGAGCAAGTAATGGGTTTACCTCAATTAATCGTAAAATATAACAGAGCAAAGATTGCACGATACGGAATAAATATAGAAGAGCTTAATACTATCATCAGAACAGCTTATGCAGGTGAAAGTGCAGGTATAGTGTTTGAGAATGAGAGACGTTTCGATTTGGTAGTAAGGCTTGATGATGAAAAAGTGAAAGATTTGAATCTTGACAAATTATTCATTAAAACCAACGAGGGAATCAGGGTTCCCGTAAGTGAAGTTGCTACAATAGATTATGTTCAAGGGCCACTGCAAATCAACAGAGACGCTACAAAGAGGAGAATTGTAATAGGGGTAAATGTACGTGGTGCGGATATTCAAAATGTAGTTGAGCAAATTCAAGCATCACTTGACAAAAATATCAAATTACAACCGGGATATTATTTTGAGTATGGCGGACAATTTGAGAATTTACAGAATGCAATAAATACCCTTTTGATTGTAATACCTGTAGCTTTGGCTTTAATCCTGTTACTATTATTTATCGCATTCAAGAGTGTAACTTATACATTAGTGGTATTCTCAACTATTCCTTTATCATTAATTGGCGGTATAGTTGCTCTATGGCTTAGAGATCTTCCATTTAGTATCTCTGCAGGTGTAGGATTTGTAGCTTTGTTTGGTGTTGCCGTGCTAAACGGAATCCTTATGATTAATCATTTTAATGATCTCAAAAACAGCGGCAAATATGGAATGTCCACAAGCAATGTATTAAAACATGGATGCCCTCACCTATTACGTCCGGTATTCTTAACAGGGCTGGTTGCTTCTCTTGGATTTGTTCCAATGGCAATCGCTAAAACTGCAGGGGCAGAGGTACAAAGGCCATTAGCAACCGTAGTTATCGGTGGACTAATAATTTCTACTATTCTTACACTAATAATTATACCTGTATTCTATAAAATGGTAAATAATATGAACACTATAAGACGTAACAGGAAATTCAAAAAATTCTTTGGTCTTTCAGTTTTGTTTATCCTTGTATCTTTCTCAGGCTTTGCACAAGAAGCATCTCAATCTATTACTTTGGATAAAGCTATTGATTATGCAATGGAAAATCATCCCAGAATCAAAAATGCTTACGCATCAATAGAGAAAGCCAAAGTGAGTAAATGGGAATCATGGGATGTGCCTGCCACCCAATTTAATTATGCTTGGGGGCAGCTGAATGATACATACAAAGGGGATAACCAGATTGAGGTTAGCCAATCGTTAGGCTCAATTCTAACCCCATTCTACAAAAACTCATTGGCTAATTATCAGATTTCATCCACCTCTCATTACAAAGATATTGTAAAAAGAGAGGTAAAAGCAGAGATAAAAAGAGCTTGGTCATATTACCTATATGCTCTTAATCTGAGTAATATGTATAAAGGGCAAGAGGAGATTGCACAACGCTTGCAGCAAGCTGCAAAGCTCAGATATGAACAAGGGGATATTTCACTCCTTGAGTATAACACTGCAAATGCAATAAATGCTGATATAAGAGCTAAATTAATGAATGCCAGAGAGGAGCTTAAAACAGCTCAAAGAAGATTCAACTGGAGCTGTTTTTCAGATAAAGATCTTGTTCCTACAGATACTACATCTACCCTTTTAGAGTATAATATTGATAAAATATTATACAAAAGCACAGAAGATAAAGTATCCCAAACATATCTGAATTATTTCAGTAGCTTGACAAATGAAAAGTTAGCAGATCTTAAAATAGAAAGAAGCAAATATTTTCCGGAGATCACATTGGGCTATGTAAGACAAAAAATTGCCCCTGTATCGGGATTAAACTCTTATATGGTTGGGCTATCTTTCCCTATCCTGTTTTTCCCACAGCACAGCAGAACAAAGCAGGCAAAAATAGATTACACAATAGCTAAGAATGATGAAGAGCTAAATAAGAAAGAGCTTATCTATAAAGTATCTGAGCTTGAAAGTTTCTTATTAAGACAAACGGAACAATTAAACTTCTATAATAATGGAGCTCTAAAAGAGGCTAAATCGCTATTAAACTCCGCAATTGTGCAATTAAAAGAGAGTGAGATTGATATAATTGAATTCGTACAAAGTATAAACAGCGCAAAGGAGATTGAGAGAGGGTATATAGAGGCTGTTTACAATTATAATATCGCAATTTTAGAACTAGAACTTTACTCAATAGACCAATAATAAAACAATGAATAAAATATTTATAATTTTACCGATAGCAACTTTGTTTGCATGCTCAAATAATAACACTACAACAACAAATATCCCTGAGCAAACCAATATTATTGAAGAGGCTCAAATAGTTGAGCAAAAACAAGAGGCTCCAGATGCCTTATCAGGAGCAACAAATACAGTTAAAAGCACTACATACAACGGTACCCTTATTCTGCCACCGCAAAACTTGGCAAGTATCACACTTAGTATGGGTGGAATAGTTGAAAAGGTGAATATAATGCCGGGAGAATATGTAAAAAAAGAGAGCGTGATTGCTATTCTTAAAAACCCCGATTTCATCACATTACAACAAGATTTTTTAGAAGCTCAATCGCAATTGGAGTATCTTGAAACAGAGTACAAAAGACAACAGATACTAAGCAAAGAGGAAGCAGCATCAAAGAAAAGATTTGAGCAAAGCAAAGCTGAATACTTCTCTACCAAAGCAAAGGTTGAAGGATTTATTGCTCAATTGGAAATTCTTGGTGTAAACCATAAGGAGATTGCAGCAAAAGGGATCCAAAACTATTTAGATATAAAAGCTCCTATATCAGGATATATAACTAACCTGAAAATAAATCTTGGATCATATATCAATGAAGGGGAGCAGATATGTGATGTAATTAATAAGAATGAGTATTTATTAAAACTCACAGCTTATGAGAAAGATCTATCATATATAAAACAAGGTGATAAAAT
>CAZYQA010000019.1:0-16104 GCA_964649555.1 uncultured Muribaculaceae bacterium | reverse complement strand
TCATCACCTACAACAACTATTGCTGCAAAACTGAAGTGACGACCACCTTTTGTTACTTTTGTAACTCTTCTAACCGCAACGAGTCTATCTTTTAACTCAAGCTCGGTAGTTTTTACTTTTTTTACATTCATATTTGCCATAAGTTATTAGAATTTAAGGCCGCCCTCACGAGCAGCGTCTGCTAAACATTTAACTCTTCCGTGATATAAATAACCGCCACGGTCAAAAGAAACTGTTTCAATTCCTTTAGCGATAGCGTTTGCAGCTGCAGCTTTACCAACTAAGGCAGAAACCTCAATGTTAGTTTTACCTTTAGCTTGTTCTGCGATAGCTTTATCCAATGATGAAGCTGCCGCTAAAGTAACATTGTTTACGTCGTCAATAAATTGAACGTAGATTTGTTTGTTACTTCTGAAAATACTCATTCTAGGTCTTTCGGCAGTACCGTTAACCACTTTACGAATGCGGTGTTGTATTCTTTTTCTTCTTTCTATTTTAGTTATAGCCATAAAACTTCTCCTTATTATTTAGCGCCTGCCGATTTACCAGCTTTACGACGTAGTTGTTCACCAACAAACTTAATACCTTTTCCTTTGTAAGGCTCAGGTTTACGCAACGAACGAACTTTAGCTGCAACCATTCCAAGTAATTGCTTGTCGTGGCTTTTCAAAACTAAAATCGGGTTAGCACCTTTCTTAACTGCTTCAGCTTCACCTTTCACCTCACTTGGTAATTCTAAGTGAATATCATGAGAGAAACCTAAACTGAATTCTAGAATTTGGCCTTTAACTTCTACACGGAAACCAACACCCACCAATTCTTGTCTTGTAGAGTACCCTGTAGATACACCAACAACCATATTGTTGATAAGAGCGCGGTATAAACCATGCATTGAACGATGGCGCGGTTGGTCTGTAGGTCTAGTTACAGTTACTACGCCTCCCTCTACAGCTACTTTGATGTCTGGATCAACTTTTTGAGACAATTCACCTAGAGGTCCTTTAACCTTAACCACATTATCCGCACCAACAGTAACGGTAACATTTTGTGGTAGGCTTACAGGTAATTTTCCTATTCTTGACATTGTAAATTTATATTATATAGATTAGTAAACAAAACAAAGCACTTCACCACCAACGTTTAAGCCTCTAGCTTCTTTGTCTGTGATGATACCTTTTGATGTAGATAAAATTGCAATACCTAAACCATTAAGAACGCGAGGCATATTCTCGATACCTGCATATTTTCTTAAACCCGGTTTACTGATACGAATAATTTTCTTGATAGCTGCTTTTTTGCTTTCAGGATGATATTTCAAAGCAATTTTAATAGTGTTGAATGGTGTACCTTCTACAACTTTATAGCTAAGAATATAACCTTTCTCGTGAAGAACACGAGTTAATTCTACCTTCATTTTAGACGAAGGAATTTCTACGATTTTGTGTCCCGCTAGGGATGCATTTCTGATTCTCGTTAGAAAATCTGCTATTGGATCAGTCATTTTAATTTGTTTTAAGATCGACTCGTAGTGAGCCCGATATCCAATTAATAATTTGTTTTAATTTGTGGTAATACTACCAGCTAGCTTTGTGTACTCCAGGTATTAAACCTTTGCTAGCCATTTCACGGAATTGAATACGGCTAATTCCGAAAATACGCATGTAACCTTTTGGTCTACCAGTGATAGAACAACGGTTGTGTAAACGTACAGGACTAGAGTTTTTAGGAAGCTTATCCAATGCTGCATAATCTCCTGCCTCTTTTAGTTGTTTACGTTTCTCAGCGTATTTGGCACATAATTTAGCGCGTTTCACTTCGCGAGCTTTCATTGATTCTTTTGCCATCTTTATATCTTTAGATTATATTACTACTTTTTAAAAGGCAAACCAAATTCACGAAGTAGAGCAAATCCTGCCTCATCGCTATCTGTATTAGTTACGAAAGTGATCTCCATACCTAATACTTTGGTTATTTTATCAATATCAATTTCAGGGAAAATGATTTGTTCTTTAACACCTAAAGTATAGTTACCTCTTCCATCAAATTTTTGGTTGATACCTTTGAAGTCTCTGATACGAGGAAGTGATATAGCGATAAGTCTCTCTAAGAACTCATACATTTTTGCACCACGCAAAGTAACTTTAACTCCGATAGGCATACCTTTACGAAGCTTAAAGTTTGATATATCCTTTTTAGAATATGTCAAAACTGCTTTTTGACCAGTGATAGTAGTTAACTCATTTTGAGCAACCTCAACTAATTTTTTATCAGCAGTTGCTTGACCCATACCTTGGTTGATAGTGATTTTAATCAATTTAGGAGCTTGCATTACTGAAGTATATCCAAACTCTGTCATTAATTTAGGAACTATCTCCTCTTTGTATTTTGTCTGAAGCGCAGGAACAAATCCTTTAGCTTGTGCGCCCTCAACTTTAGGGGCTGCAGTTGTATTTTTTGCCTCTTTAGCCATTATTTAATCTCCTCTCCAGATTTTTTTGCATAACGGACAAGTTTACCTTTATCGTTCAATTTACGTCCGATTTTTGTAGGACCACCTTTTGACGGATCCACAACTTGCAAGTTAGAAATATGTATTCCAGCCTCTTGTTTAACAATACCACCTTGAGGATGTTGAGCATTAGGCTTGGTGCTTTTGCTAACCATGTTGATTCCCTCAACAGTAGCACGCATCTTATTCTTGTCAACGTCTAAAACCTTACCTGACTTACCTCTCTCATCACCAGCGTTTACAATAACGATGTCACCTTTTTTTATGTGTAATTTTTTATTCATAATCTATATCCTCCTAATTATAATACCTCAGGTGCTAAGGAAACGATTTTCATATAATTATCACGCAACTCTCTAGCTACTGGGCCAAAGATACGTGTTCCACGAACCTCGCCTTGGTTGTTCAACAACACACATGCGTTTTCGTCAAATCTAATATAAGAACCATCTGGACGACGAATCTCTTTTTTAGTACGAACAACTACAGCCTTTGAAACCGAGCCTTTTTTTGCGTCAGCATTTGGAATAGCGCTTTTTACAGCAACCACTATCTTATCGCCTACGCCAGCGTAACGACGGCGTGTACCACCTAACACGCGAATACAAAGAACCTCCTTTGCACCACTGTTATCTGCTACCAATAATCTTGATTCTTGTTGTATCATGGCTTATTTAACTTTTTCTACGATTTCTACTAATCTCCAGCATTTTGATTTGCTCAACGGACGAGTTTCCATAATCTTAACTGTATCTCCCTCACTGCACTCGTTTTTCTCATCGTGAGCTACAAATTTAGTGGTTTTATTTACGAACTTTCCGTAAATAGGGTGTTTCTCTTTAGTTTTTACAGCAACCACGATAGATTTTTCCATCTTGTTACTTACCACTACACCTATTCTTTCTTTACGAAGTCTTCTTTCCATGAACTCCTATTTTTTGTCCTGGTTTTCAATTTGACTCAACACTGTGAGCATTTTTGCAATATTTTTTCTAGCTTTTCTCAGCTTAGATGAATCCTCTAACGGAGAGATTGCATGATTCATCTTCATTTGCGACAATGAAGCTCTCTCAGCTCCAATACGCTCCTGCAAATCTGCTGCAGACATTTCACGAATTTCAGATATTTTCATTTCTTTATCTCCATTAATTATTCAACATAGTCTCTACGTACTACAAATTTTGTAATAACAGGTAGTTTTTGAGCGCCAAGGCGAAGAGCCTCTTTTGCAATCTCCATTGGAACACCTTCGATTTCAATAAGCATTCTTCCTGGAGTCACAGGAGCAACGAATCCCTCCGGAGCACCTTTACCTTTACCCATACGTACCTCTGCAGGCTTTTTAGTAAATGGTTTGTCAGGGAAAATACGGATCCAAATCTTACCCTCACGTTTCATATAACGAACAATTGCCTGACGCGCAGCCTCAATCTGTTGACCTGTCATCCAGCATGAATCCAAGGTCTTAATTCCGAATGAGCCAAAAGCCAATTGATTACCTCTTTGGGCAATCCCTTTCATACGGCCTTTTTGCTGCCTTCTAAATTTGGTTTTTTTTGGTTGTAACATTACTTTTACAATTTAACAATAACAATATTGTGTTTTCTCTTCATTCCCAGCAACTTAACTGTAACGGAGCTAAATTACCGGCTTGCAAAGATACACAAAATATCTAAATAACAAATTTTTTTATCCTTTTTTTTACATTTTCGACAAAAAAAACTTACACTCATAATCTCCATTTTCAAAGAGTTAGAAAAGTGCAAGGTTTCTTAAAAATTCAATTTTGGAAAAGTTGGGATTACGGTAAAACTTCTAAGTTTTTTTCACCGAAAAATGCTCTCCATTTCGCTACTCTTTCATCAGAAGGGACACCCATTTCTACTGCAGAAGGGTTGTAAGTTGTCCCCATTCTAGTGTGTTTGCCTTTTGCAATATCATGATAAGGGAGTAATTCCACCTCTAATTTAGAGCCATTAAGATATTTATTTTGCAAAGAAGACAAGAACTCCGCAGAAGCAATCATATTCTCATCAGAAGCATTAACACCCTCAATTACAGGTATTCTGATAATAACACGCTTACCGGCAGAAAGCAAAAATTCTAAATTCTCTAAAATTTGCTCATTAGGAACTCCGGTAAACTTCTTATGCAAATTAGAATCCATTAATTTCAAATCTACTAAGAAAAGATCTGCCACTGAAGCAACCTCTTCAACAACCGATTTAGAGGCAAATAATGTAGTATCTACGCATCTATGAAACCCCTCCTCACCACATTTTTTTAATATCTCAACTAAATCATTTTTATGAAGCAATGGCTCTCCGCCACAGAAAGTAACACCACCATTAGAAGATTTGAAAAAAGGAGCCTCCTTTCTAATCTCTTTCATTACAGACTCTATATTCATATCATTCCCCACCATCTCCATAGCTTTAGTAGGGCACACTTTCGCACAGCTACCGCACAATGTACATTTAGAATAATCTGTAATTATCCCCTTTTTACCATTCTCAAGCTCGCCAACAGATAAAGCTCCATTTTTACAAGCCTCAATGCAAAGAGAACACCCTATACACCTATTAGCGGTGTACATTTTAACTTTATCTTTAGAGATACCCTCAGGATTATGACACCAAATGCAAGACAAAGGACAACCCTTTAAAAAAATGGTTATCCTTATGCCTGGTCCGTCATTAATCGAGTATCTTTTAATATCAAATACTCTCATTAATTAATAAGTTTCGTTCTCTGTTCTATTAATAATTTCCTCTTGATAGTCAGCATTCATATCATTAAAGTAATCAGAGTACCCTGCCATTCTCACAAGTAAATCCTTATGATTTTGAGGATTAATCTGAGCATCTCTTAATGTTTTAGTATCAACTATATTAAACTGAATATGGTGACCACCCATCTCGAAGTAAGCTCTCACAAGATGACCCAATTTAACAAGGTCATTATCCTTTTTAAGTAGAGAAGGGACAAATCTTTGATTCAATAAAGTACCACCTGATAAAGTTTGATCCAATTTACCTAAAGACTTAATAACCGAAGATGGCCCGTTAGTATCACAACCTTGTGAAGGAGAAGTACCGTCAGAAATAGGAAGTGTAGATAATCTACCATTAGGTGTAGCACCCATTACTTTACCAAAATAGATATGACAAGTAGTAGATAACATATTCATATGATAATGCTCACCTTTAATATTAGGTCTGCCATCAATAGCTTTGAATAAATCGTTATATACATTTACAGCAATCTCATCTGCAAACTCATTATCATTACCAAAGAAAGGAGTATTATTCATAATTCTTTGACGTAATACCTCTTCGCCAGCAAAATTATTTGCAACAGCAGTAAGTAAAGTATCCATTGAGATAGTTTTATCCTCAAAAACATGTTTTTTAAGAACCGACAAACTATCTGTCACAGTACCTAAACCTGTACATTGAATATAATTCGTATTATATCTTGGTCCTCCGTTGTAATAATCTTTACCTCTTGAGATACAATCCTCAGTAAGTACAGATAAGAAAGTTGCAGGTGCATATTTAGCAAACATTCTATCAATATAATTACTTACCATTACTTTTTGAGTAACAATATAATCCAATTGTTTTAAGAAAGCATCATACAACTCCTCGTAAGATTTAAAATCTTTTGGATCACCTGTCTTGATACTAACTTGTTTTTTGCTCATAGGATCGAAACCATTATTTAAAGTGATTTCCAACACCTTTGGAACATTTAAATAACCTGTTAAAACATAAGCCTCTTTACCGAAAGCACCCACCTCGATACAACCACTACATCCACCTTCACGAGCATCTTCAAGAGTTTTACCAACTCTCATCATCTCTTGCACATAAGTATCTGGGTTAAATACTGAAGGGTAACCATGACCTTTTCTGATCACTTTACAAGCAGCATTTAAGAATTCATCTGGGGTATTTTTAGCAATGTGAACAGAGCTACCTGGTTGTAAGATATGAAGTTCTTCTACTACCTCTAATATAATATAAGAAACTTCACTCACACCTGTTGAGCCATCTCTCTTAACACCACCTATGTTAATATTAGTAAAATCGTTATATGTACCACTCTCTTTAGCGGTAATACCAACTTTAGGGGGAGCAGGGTGGTTATTTACTTTAATCCAGAATGAAGCTAACAACTCTTTTGCCTCTTCTCTTGTAAGAGTTCCCTCTGCAATCTCTTTAGTATAGAATGGCTCTAAGTGCTGATCTAAGTGCCCCGGGTTCATTGCATCCCATCCATTAAGCTCGGTAATAGTACCTAAGTGAGCAAACCAATAAGTTTGTAAAGCCTCATGGAAAGTTTTAGGAGCATTAGCAGGAATATTTCTACAAACTTGAGCTATTTTTTTCAACTCCTTAATTCTGGCTTTTAACTCTTTTACTTTAGTATCATCACCTAGCTCAAAATATTTCTTCAATCTTGTGTTTAGCTCTGCAGCTTGTTTATCAGCCTCCTCAGCATGTCTTTCTGCAAAAAGAATAGCTGCATCACAAGAGATCATCATACCATTAAGCTCATCTTGCTTATCTGTAGCTTCAGGATCATTTATAAAATCTAATTTATCTAATTGCTCTTGAATTTGTTTTTTAAAGTCATTCATACCTAAACGATAAATTTTACCATCTAGGGTAGTGTGACCCGGAGCGCGTTGCTCCATAAACTCTGTAAATAAACCAGCCTCATAAAGGTTTTTCCAATTTTCAGGCACATGATTAAATATCCTCTCTCTTTGGGTTCTACCTGTCCAATAAGGGATTACCTCATTTTCATATATAGCGATATCCTCGTCAGAAATATCATAATGCTGCAAATCTCTATCTCTTAAAACATGGAAATCCTCAACAGTATGACAAGTCAGCTCAGGGAATGTTGGCACAGATTTAGGCTTAGGGCCACGCTCTCCAACAATAAGATCTAACTCTCCAATATGAATTGTTTTCTTTTTACAGATTTCATAAAAATTCATACCTCTCAATACAGGAATTGGATACTTACCATCATTTTCTCTGTAAAAATTAGTTTCGATTAAAGCTCTTTCTATTGACAAAGAGGGCCTGGTATTTACAGACTCTTCTCTTAGTTTTTCTATTCTTTTGTTCATTATATTAATCCTATGTAAGTAACTATAAATGTTGATCTTTAACAAAAAAGTTAAAAATCAAAAATAAAAATATAAATTAGAAACCAGTTGGTTTCATTAATTAAATATTAAGCACTTAACAAGAGTAGATCATGAAAGAAGACAGGCAAAAAGACCTCTGCCCGGTTTATGATAAATATTTAGGATATATCTATAATCTTTCATTATTATGATGAATTTGAAGGCAAATATATTATTTTTTTCAAAAAAACAAAACAAGTTCATTATTCTGCAAACATAGAATAATAAAGATAGTAAAATGTTCCGTTCTTATACATTTGAACCAGTTCTTCTACTTCTTTATCCTCTCCAAACCTATCATAAGGGCGTTTGAGATCTGAGCCGAACAACTTTGCTACACCTTGCCAAAACCCGGCAGCTGCTCCTCCCCTGTAATTCTTAATTACATAAAATGATGTTTGGCCAAGCTCTCTATCAAGTAAGCGTAAAAGCAGCTTACCTTGATTAATAGATAGATTTTTAAGAGGTTTCTCAAACTCTTTAAAAAGTTTTTTCTGGTACTCTTTCAAGAACTTTTCTTTTTCTCTTTTTGTGAAATTTGAATTTTTAAGAGTACTATCAGCATCATGCATTATTGTTTTTGCTTTCAAAGCATAAGGGTAAACTTTTTTAAAATTCCATACCGTTCTGTAATATTCTCTCCAATTCTTACTCTTTCTACCTTTCTCAACATTAAACACATAAACAGGAGCAATTTTATCTACATATAATGTATCATTATTATCAACTTTAAAACCTATATTATACCCCTTTATTTTATTTGTATTATCTATTGTTTGAGCATAAAGAACATTCTCTGCAAGAAACATGATGCAGATAACCGTGAAACACAATTTTATGGTATTCTTTATTCTCATAACGTATAAAAATATCTGTAAAATTATTAACTTTGGAGACTTTAACAAAACAAATTACACTTATAACCTATCTTAACAATGTTTGATACTACAATTTACAATCCATGGACACTATTTACAGACCTTGGATTTATATTTGCTCTATTACTCGCAGGAAAATTTCTAAGAGTTAAAATAAAAGTACTTCAAAAGCTTTTCATTCCACCGAGTTTAATTGCAGGAATTTTAGGTTTGGCAATGGGGCCAAACGGACTAGGGTGGATACCATTCTCGAATGAACTTGGCACTTATGCGGGAATATTAATTGCTCTTGTTTTTGGAGCGTTGCCACTATCTTCTCCAAAAGTTTCTATGAAAGAGGTTTCAGGCAGAGTTGGCCCAATGTGGGTGTATGCTCAGGTTGGTATGCTTTTACAGTGGGGGCTAGCAGGCTTGTTTGGGTTGTTTGTACTAAAAGCTATCTGGCCCGATCTGAATGATGCTTTCGGAGTAATGTTATCTACCGGATTCTATGGTGGGCATGGAACAGCTGCAGCAGTTGGAGCAGCTTTTGAAGGGCTAGGATGGGATGAAGCAAGAAGCTTGGGTATGACAACAGCTACTCTAGGTGTAATATTCTCAATATTCGGAGGATTACTAATGATCAAATGGGCTGCCAAGCATAAGCAAACATCTTTTATCTCAGATTTCAATGATCTTCCGCCGGAGCTTAGAAGCGGACTTGTACCTTCAGAGAAAAGAGATATTATAGGTAAAGCTACAACATCATCTATCTCCATTGAATCACTGACATTTCATACTGCATTAGTATTTGTAGTTGCATTATTAGGATACTGTATGAGCCAAGGGGTAAAAGTATATTATCCGAAACTAGAGCTACCTGTATTTAGCTGCGCCTTTGTTATAGGTCTTATCCTTAAGCAATTTATGGATAAAACGAATATATCCGATTATATCTGCCCACAAACAACTCAAAGGCTCAGTAGCTCATTTACTGACATATTAGTAGCCTGTGGCGTTGCATCAATTAAATTAGGAGTAGTTGTCAAATATGCTCTCCCTCTTATTGTATTAATCCTTGCAGGGGTATTAATTATTTTCGTTTTTACATTTTTCTTAGGGCGCAAACTCTCAAAAACATTTTGGTTTGAGCGCACAATTTTTGCTTGGGGATGGTGGACAGGAACCATGGCAATGGGTATAGCACTATTAAGGATTGTGGATCCTAAATTAGCCAGCAAAGCTATGGATGATTATGCTTTAGCTTATCTTCCTGTTGCTCCGGTGGAAATTCTATTAATAACATTCGTACCAGTTCTATTTATAAATGGTTTCGGGGTATGGTTATTATTAGCATGCGTTGCAATATCTATCATACTTCTAGCATTGGCCTATAAAATGGGATGGTGGAATAAAGATGCTAAATTTAAATCTCAACAATAATATGCTAAAGAAAATATCTATTTTATCTATATTTATATCAACATGCTTGTTTAGCGGTTATGCTCAAGACACTTTGCCCGAAAGTTATTATATTAAAAAGGCTAATAATATACATAGTAAATACATCACGATAGACTCTCATAATGATAGTGCATTGTGGTACAATCATCCAGATAAAGACTTCAGCGTTACGAAAGGGCAGGTAACATTTGATTACATGAAGAAAGGGGGATTGGATGCAGCATTTTTTGCAATCTATCTTGACCAAAAAGATAGAGATAAGAAATCACTCGACTCAGCATATTATTATGCAATAGAGGAGATAGCATTATTTAAAGAATATGTAAAACAAAGAGGTGAAAAAGCTGAATTTGCATTTAAGCCAAGCGATATTGCAAAAATTAAAGCAAAAGGTAAAAGTGCCGTGATACTAGCAATAGAGAATGGGTATGCAGTAGGTGATGAACTTGACAGAGTGGATTATTTTTACAATCAAGGGGCAAGATATATCACTTTATCCCACAATCTCAATAATAACATCTGTGATGCTTCCATGAGCAAAACAGGTGCAGAGCATAATGGATTATCTCCATTTGGAAAAGAAGTAATACAAAGAATGAATAAATTGGGTATGTTGATAGATGTATCTCATGCTTCAAGTAAAACGCTTTATGATGTATTAGATATAAGTAGCGCACCAATCATTGCATCACACTCCGGAGCATGGGAAATAAAGAACCATAATCGGAACCTAAAAGATAAAGAGATGATTGCAATTGCAGAAAAAGGTGGAGTTATTCAAGTTGCAACCGGAAGATTCTTTCTATCAAATCTACCTAAAAAAGAAGTTACGGTTAAACATCTTGCCGATCATATAGACCATGTGGTGAAAGTGGTAGGCATAGATCATGTGGGGCTAGGAACTGATTTCGACGGAGGTGGAGGAGTTGTTGGGCTTGAAAATGCTTCAAAAATGAAAAATCTTACTATCGAATTACTAAAAAGAGGGTACACCGAAGAGGAGCTTGGAAAATTCTGGGGAGGAAATATTCTAAGAGTTTGGGATAAAGCTATAGAGGTATCCTACTAATTAAACATTTAAGGTGTGAGAGACTAATGTTTCTCCATCAAAAATAATGTAATCACAATTATGAATCCACTCACCTAATAAATGGAGCTCGCCTCCATTTTTTAGTTTTAAATCTGTCTTATAATGAAAGTGTCCGAATATAAAATAATCCACAGGGGCTGTTTTATGCGTTAACTGATAATTTTCCGCAAAACGCACTATATCCGCTTTTTCAGGATCAAATACAAAGCTCACTTTTGATGGCTTATTTAAGTGCTCAGCCTTACATTCATGAGCAAGCCTGTTATGTTTGCTCCAAGCATGAGCTAAGCCAAAAGCCCATCTAGGATGGATTGTACTAAATAAAACCTGCAAGAATCTATTATCAAATATTGATCTTAAGAATTTATACCCTTTATCCGAAGAGCCTAGCCCATCTCCGTGTCCCAAACAGAATCTTTTATTAGAGATTTCGATAACAAATGGCTGCTTAAGTATTTTTAGTCCAATCTCTTTTTCAAAGTACTCATAAGTCCAAATATCATGATTCCCATTAAAGAAATAAACTTTTACACCTCTATCTACCAAAGAAGCTAATGCTCCTAATGTCCGAGTAAAGTTACGAGGTATTACATTTTTGTATTCATACCAGAAATCAAAAATATCTCCTAATAAGAAAAGAGTATTAGTATTATTAGGGAGATTATATAAAAAATCTGCAAACTTCTTTTCACGTTCTACAGGATCTTTATAATTTAGACCTAAATGAACATCAGAAACAAAATACCACAGATTCTTTTTCATACAATTAAATGGCATTCGCCAAACTATAATAATTCACAAATAATACAAATAATCCCAACCAATGCACAATAAATAGCAAACCCCCACAATTTTGCTTTCTTTACAAGATTAATCATCAAGGTACAAGCAAATAATCCTGATAAAAATGCAGAAATAAAACCTAGTAACAATGGCAAATTACCAATTCCTGATTCAGCTCCTGAGAAATCACCTTTAATAAGTTCTAAAAATGCCTCTCCTAAAATCGGAATAAGTACCATAAGAAAAGAGAATTGTGCAATTGCAGATTTCTTAATACCTAACATCAAACCGGTAGAAATTGTTGAACCCGATCTTGATAATCCCGGCAAAACGGCACATGCTTGTGCTATACCAATTATAAATGCTTCTTTATATCCTATCAATTTTCCGCTTTCAGAAGAAGAAATACCCTCTGTTTTAGCCTCAGCCTCTAGTTTATCACTATCTACTTTTACATTGAGAGCTTTCTCATTTCTTTTATATAAAATTTCACTAAGAGAAAGCAGAGAAGCTGTTACTAATAGCATAACCCCTACAATAAGCAATCCTTGCCCAAATATCCCTTCAACTTGATCCTTAAAAAACATCCCCACGATAAATACCGGAATCATTGATACACCTATCTTAAATATATAATCTTTCTGAGGATTCATCTGAAAAGAAAAAAAGCCTTTTAACAAAGACCATATCTGCTTACGAAATGCTACTATAGTACTAAGTACGGTTGCAGCATGAACAGCAACCTCAAAACTTAGATTCTCCGTTTCAATTCCGAAAATTGCCTTAAATATAGTAAGGTGTCCACTACTACTTACAGGTAGAAATTCTGTCAAACCCTGAATTAATCCTAATACAACTGCTTCAAACCAATTCATTTGCTCTTCCCTCTATACATTATTGCCCAAACTTCTATACCCATACCTATCAATATAACAACAGGTGCTATAACGATCCTTCTTGTGCTAAACATTGCATCATTAAAAACATTAGGATCATCGCTTCCACCACCGGCCATAAGAACATAGCCCAACACCATCACAACAAATCCAATGATAATAAATAAAATATTTCTCTTAGGAATAGCAAATCCCTCTCCAGCTTGAGGATCCGGTTGCTCAACATAATTTTTATTCTTATTCATTTTATATAAAATTAATAATATAACTCATCATTAGTTAATGATACCATTCTTGTAACAACAAAGAATGTGCATATTAAACAAATTAATACACCAAGTAGTATAATACCTCCCAATACAATCAAAAGAGGCTCTAAACTAAGGATATTAAATACATTTTTTATTTCATCTTTAATTAAGAACAGACCTCCCATCAAAATAAAAGAGGCTATCAACCCTGCTAATAAACCTTGTAATATAGATTTCCATAAAAAAGGTGCACGGATAAATCCTTTGGTAGCCCCAACTAGCCTCATAGTATATATAGAGAATCTCTTTGAATAGATATTTAATCTTACGGTATTATTAATAAGCAAAGAAGATATCAATAATAACGCGACTATAAAGCCCAATAATATAAAACCTATTTTCTCTATATTTTTATTTAGCATTTCAATCAGAGACTCCTGGTATGTAACTTCTTCAACTAAAGGAGATTTTGAAACTTCATGCTTAAGAGCAGACACGCTGTCAGCATTAAAATACTCCGATTTAAGTTTAAGCTCTATAGATATTGGAACAGGGTTCGTTTCAAATGCATTTAGAAAATCCTCACCCAACATTTTTTTCATTTCAAGTGTCCCCATTTCTTTTGAAATATACGAGGTAGTTTTTATAGCCTTAAGTGTATCTAACTCTTTATTAAATGCCTTACCCTCTGTTTCATTCACATTCTCTTTCAATATCACAGAGATAACTATATTCTCTTTAAAATAGTCAGACACCTGTTTAGCATTGATTACTATAAGCCCGAAAACACCAACAAGCAACAGCACTAAACTGATACTGATAATTGACAGAACATAAGAATTCATCAATCTTCTGGAAATAATATTTTTCTCTTTTTTTCTCATAATGGGATAATCGCCCCAAAGATAAGCAAAAAAAGGTATTTGTTCCTTTATTTTTATTATCTTTGTGGGATTAAATTATATATAAAAATATGAGAGAACCCAAAAGAGTATTATTTGTAAATTCTGAGATTCTACCATATCTTCCGGAAACTACAATATCCACAGTTGGCAGGTATCTTCCCCAAGGAGTACAGGAAACCGGCAAGGAGATTCGTTCATTTATGCCTAAATTCGGTAATATTAATGAAAGGAGAAATCAATTGCATGAGGTTATCCGTCTTTCTGGTATGAACATAGTTGTTAATGATATTGATAGACCTTTAATTATTAAAGTTTCGTCAATTTCATCTGCAAGAATGCAGGTATATTTCATTGACAATGACGATTATTTCCAAAGAAAACAGGTATTCACAGACGACAACGGAAAGTTCTTTGAAGATAATGACGAAAGAGCAATTTTTTATGCAAGAGGAGTTTTGGAAACAGTAAAAAAATTGCGTTGGAAACCCGACATCATTCATTGTCAGGGCTGGATTTCACATATATTGCCTTTATATCTAAAAAAAGCATATAAAGATGATCCTATTTTCACTGATAGCAAAGTTATTTTATCTGTATATGATGAGTTTTTAAATGAACCATTAGCATCAGATATGGCACAGAAAACTATTATACCCGGCGTTGACATTAAGGATGTATCAGTACTTGGAACTCCCAATGGCACAAATCTTGCTAAATTAGCGGTACAGTATTCTGACGGCATAATTTATGGAAGTGCAAACGTGGGAAGCGAGTTATCCGAATACATAGCTCAATCTGGCAAACCTGTATTACCTTACGTGGAAGTTAACCAAGAAGAGCAAAACTATATAACAGAGTATAATCAGTTTTACGATAAATTTTTAGAAGAAAATGCAGATTAAAAAATATCTCCCGCTGGCATTAATAATATTAACGGCCTTAATGCCGTTTTCTTGTATAACAGTTGACAAATCTGTAGGGGATAATTATGTGCCCGGAGACCAGGATCTAAAAATTAAATTTGCTGAATTTGATCTCCCTCTAAGTCTTAAAAATGAAGATAGTTTACAAGCTTATTCAACTTCACAGGGTGTAGTAGGAGTTGTAAAAACAGAAGATTTCGGAGAAATAGAATTTGCTTCTGTAGGCAATATTACTCAACCTAAGCTGGAGTTCAGGTTTGGAAAAGACCCTATTATAAAATCAGTTCAGTTGATATTAAATGTAAGTACAACTTCTACATTTAATGATGGACAAGATGGTATCCCTCAAAATATCACAGTTTATAGAACTTTAGAGCAGCTCGACACTACAAAAATATATTGCAATTCAATAAATGAAAAAATGATTGACCCAACTCCCTTAAATGCTGCAACGTCTGTTTATCTGGGAGGGGATTCAATAAAAGTTATATTGCACAATAGCCTTGGAGAGGAGCTGTTAAAAGCAACCGATGCAGAATTAGATAGTGTTGATTTATTTACAAAAAGATATAAGGCTCTATACGTAAAGTGCTCAGCTCCCGAGACATCTGTGGGTGGTAGATTAAACTACTTCTCTAGCACATATAGTTCACTAATACTTAAATACAATTTCCAACCTGAGTGGGAAGCTGGTTTAGAAAGAAAAGACACAACTGTATATTTTGGATATGGTAATTCATATATAGTAACTCCATCAACTTATAGCAAAAATTTTGAAACAAAAGAGATGCTTGAAAAGATGCCCGTACAAGGTATTGCCGGAGCAAAACCATACATATCTGCAAAAGATCTGAAAAGTTTAATTAAAAGCTGGGCAATTGAGAACGATGTAGATTTATCAAAAGTAATCATCGCAAAAGCAAGCTATCATTTACCTTTTGAATTTCCAACTGATTATGTGATGTCTAACTATCCCGGATATTTATTCCCAACATACAGAGACACTGTAAGTACATCTTCTAAAGGCACATTGGCTAGAAAAAATTATGTTTTGGTTGATGATATTTATTCAACTGGAAATGCAATGGGAGTAATGAATAGGTCTCTTCAAGAATATTCAGGTGATTTTTCATCGTATATTCAAAAAATTATGAATACAAGTGAAGATGAATTAACTCCTCTTAATGATATTTGGTTTGGCCCTGTTAGCTCTTATGATG
>CAZYQA010000018.1:0-16372 GCA_964649555.1 uncultured Muribaculaceae bacterium | reverse complement strand
ATGCCCGCTTTATATGCAGGAGAATCTGCATACACATAATTGACGACAGCAAAAACCTTATTATCGGAATTGCTATATTTATAAAAACGTAAACTATATCCAAATGAAGTGTTTATACCCTCAAACTGCTCCATTTCTTTATCAGACTCATCAGATACATACGTCCATTTATCAAAATCTTTATAAATTAGTTTATCAATCAGAGTAAAAGGCGTTGCCTCACTTTGCGGATTAACTGCAGGTAATTTATTACTCCATAGATATCCGTCATGCATATACTCATAAACAAAGCTCTTAGCAGTTGTATTTAAATCCGTTTCTACAATTTTCTTATTATCATCTTTAGAACATGAAATCAATGCTGATAACAATAAAAATGATAACATACTAATTAAATATCTTTTCATAATCTTAAGGTTTTCACAAATATAACGAAATAAATATAAAACTACTATCTAAATTTCAATCTTAATCCAACATTAAAATTTCGCCCTTCTCCCCAATATCCACTGAATGTATCTCTATCGTGATTTTTACCATCTTTCCCTCTTTCTATATAATATTCATCAAGTAGATTATTCATATTGGCAAAGAGATTTAAATTTAATTTACGTCCTATATACACATTCCAGCTCGCACCCAGATTTATTATATTATAAGATGGTATTCTATAAGGATCTGCCTTATCATCGGGATTAGTACGTGTAGATGGCTCAAAATCTGCCCAATATCTATCATTAAATTGCCATTGTACAAATATGTTTAAATTTCTTGTAGGCCTAAAATCCATGGTTGCGCCAATCTGAGTTTGAGGGGAATCCCCCACAGGAAGCCCTTTTGAATATACATTCACTTCTTGAATTAATAGCCCGCTATAAGGGTCATATATATTTGCGCTTACATTATTTTTCCATTTCCAACTCCCTATCGAAGCATAAGCATTCACCTTAAACCAGTTTGTAAAATTATACCAAGCATCCAACTCAACACCATAATGCAAAGCATTCAAGCCATGAATCATAAACTTATAGGCATCTTGCTCCAAAGGTTTATAAGGATCGCTCATAAGAGTTTTATTCATCCAATAAGCCATATAAAGGGTAGCCTCAATACCTCCACGTCCAAAAATAGCTCTATATCCCCCCTCTGCAAGAATATTCTTTTCATTCTTAACATCTTTGGAAATCTCATTATTTCCACTAGAAAAATAGACACTTGAATATGGAGCCCTTGAATAAAAACCTCCGTTTATATAGAAACTCTGTGCTTGATTAATTTTATACAACAAGCCCAATTTTACCGCTCCGCCACCACCTAAAGCAACATCACTATAAACATCATTAATATAATTATATTTATCCCATCTCTGATGAGTAGAACCACTCAAAGAGGCACCAAGTTTTATTATCAGATCCTTATAATCATAAGTAAACATACTGTAAGCAGTGGCATAATTAAGCACCTTCCCATTATTTGTCCTTATATAATCCCCTATCCCTTTTATTGGATTTCTTCCTGCAAGGCCTGCCAATGATTTTTTTGCATAATCCTCATACCAATAATTTCCACCCAGCAAATCGGTAATTTTCTCTTTTTCCCAAGTAGAATAATGTTGATAATGAACACCAGCATCTAATGAAAATTTATCCGACAATTCCATTTCAACTGAACTTTTCACTCCCCATTGAGTATGCCCTGCCATATAATCACTCATAATATTTTGAGAGCTGTTTGCAGCACCATCTATACTATTATCAGGTAGATTGTGGGCAATATTATTAGCTACAACCCCATTCCAATCAATCTGCCCCTCTTTAATATAATCAATTATCCTTTTACCTTTACTCTCTGTCCAATATCCTCCTCCATCACCAATAGTAAGATAAACAGCACTGCTCACAGAAATATTTTTTGAAGAAGCACCATATTTCCCATTAAAAAAATGATTGAGGGTAAAATATGGCTTATGATAGTTATTCTTACTAATAGTTCTTGCATAGGTAGAACCATCCTCTTTGGTAAAATAACCCCAGTTCTTATTATAAGCTCTGCCATACTCCTCCATTTGAGCATAAGATAATCGTGTAGTACGTTGCTCATGCTCTTCGGGAGAGCCTAAGGCCGTAAAAAGCAATGAGTGCCCCCTCTTAAACTGTTTGCTAATACTAGCCATATAAGCCCACGAGTTTACATTTGTCTTATCCACCCAGCCATTTCCTCCCGTATAAGATGCAAGCACATTAAATGCCCACCCATGTGCCAAAGCTCCACTATTAAAGCTCACCACCCCTTTTGATAATCCAGAGCTTGTAACAGAATAGCCTAGATTTAAACTTGGTGATATAGCCGGGCTTTGTGTTATTATATTAATAGTTCCACCTACTGAATTATCACTAAGCATAGAGCCCCCTATACCTTTCTGAACCTGAATAGAAGCTGTTGCATCAGTAAGGCCAAGCCAATTATTCCAAAACATACTACCCGATGTAAGGCCTGATATAGGAGTACCATTTAATAACACTGATATATTCTCCTGCTTAAATCCCCTTATATTAATTTTTGCATCACCATAGCTACCTGTCTCACTGGTTGCAAAAATTCCGGGTATATTTTTTAATAATTCAGGATATGTACGCCCTGTAGAAATTTGACCAATCTGCTCTGAATCTATACTTTTTAGCCTCAGAGGAGATTTAGAAACATTTTTAATACCTGCAGAAATTGTAACTTCATTTAGCAAGACAGCTGTACTATCCTGCGCATGAACAAAATACGGCACTAAACCTAATGCCATCAATAAAATAATTTTTCTTGTTGATTTTAACATAATTACACTTGTTAATAATTAAAATTAAGTACCAACAAGGCATAATGGAAATGATAGACAGAGTATATAATTATCCCATAAGGATAAAATATACTATACTGAAAATTCATCTTCTTCCATCCAGACTTTAACTGTTGGTGCCGTAGTTTCAACGGCTCAACCTCGTAAGAGGGTCGCGGACTTTACCGCCAGTAGGGAATTGCACCCTGCCCTGAAGATTTCGGGTGCAAATATATAATTTTTTTGATTATTTTTGTTAAATAGCAAACAATTAAATAAACAACATTATGTATAAACAAAGAAGAGATATATTAAAAACAAAAGTAGATAAGGGGATATTATTATTTCTAGGGAATAATGAAAGCCCCATGAATTATACAGATAACCAATTCAGGTTCAGGCAAGATTCCACTTTCTTATACTACTTTGGTTTTGCAAAAAATGCTGATCTAGCAGCAATAATTGATATTGAAAGTGGAGAAGAGATTGTTTTTGGAGATGAACTATCAATTGATCATATTGTATGGACAGGTTTACTTCCTACTATAAAAGATCAGGCTGCAAATGTAGGAGTGAAGAAAACACTACCATTTAACAATTTATATGAATATATAAAGAAATCTTTAGAAAAAGGGCGTAAAGTTCACTACCTACCTCCTTATAGAGCTGAACATAAATTACTACTTCAAGATTTATTATCAATTGCACCAGCTGAGCAAGATAAGAACCAATCATTAGAGTTTGTAAAAGCTGTAGTAAACCAAAGAAATATAAAGAGCGACTACGAGGTATCACAAATTGAAAAAGCAGTTGATATCTCTTACCAAATGCATTTAGCAGCAATGAAAGGTGCCAAAGCCGGCATGAAAGAGTATCAGATTAAATCCATTATCACAGCTGCTGCAATGGAGCATGGAGCAGACTTATCTTTTCCTGTAATTTCTACAATACATGGTGAAACTCTACACAATCATAATTATGGCAATACACTTAAAGAGGGTGATTTATTACTTTTAGATGCAGGTGCAGAGCTAGAGAATGGCTATTGTGGTGATATATCATCAACTATCCCTGTTTCAGCTAAGTTTACAGACAGGCAAAAAATAATTTACGAGATAGTATATAAAGCACACTATGATGCTGTATCCATGTTAAAACCTGGCACTCCATTCAAAGAAGCTTATTATACTGCTTGTAGATCCATATTTGACGGATTAAAAGGATTGGGTCTTACAAAAGGAGATACACATGAAGCTGTAGCAGCAGGTGCAAATGCACTTTTCTTCCAGTGCGGATTAGGGCACATGATGGGGCTAGATGTCCACGATATGGAGAATTTAGGCGAAGTATGGGTTGGATATGATGGCGAGCCTAAATCAACACAATTTGGTATTAAATCTTTGCGTTTAGCAAGAAAATTGGAAGTAGGACACGTTCTCACTATTGAGCCTGGTATCTACTTTATCCCTACCCTTATTGAAATGTGGAGTGCAGAAAAAAGATTTGCTGAATTTATTAACTACGATGAAGTAAAAAAATGGATTGGATTTGGTGGTATAAGAAACGAAGAGGATTACCTTATTACCCCAACAGGTCATAGATTACTAGGCTCAAATCCTATATCTAAGAAGTTAGAAGATGTAGAGGCTCTAAGAAAAGGGACTATCTAAAATTTTGTGTAAACTCTCAAATCTGAGTCAAAGAGAATAATAAATATTCTAAATTAATAGAACATTACAAATGTATATTTTTTGTTTTCAACTCATAAATACTTTTAAGTATAGTTTTGAAATTTTGCAAGGGGAATGCCTTTAGGCATCGTTTATATACCCTTGCAAGATTTTAGAGCTATATTTTTATAATCTAATCCTACCTTCAAAAATAAACATGAATTAATTCATTATTATTCTCCATCTTATTATAGGCTGAGTCCATTTTTTTTCAATCTCAGAAATGGCTAAATATATATATTTAGTATACTTCCTAATTTCAACTGGGAAATCAAAAAAAACAGTCAGATCTTCCCAATTACGATGCCAGCTTTGAACAGCATAAAAATATTTTGAACCCCATTTTTGATCAAAATGCTCTAATGAGATAGATGCTTGTTCTTTGTTTATGGATATGTATATCTCCTTAATATCTTTGGTAAATTCCTTCATATCTTTCCACACAACATACTTACAGGAATTAAGAATTTGATGTACTACACATATTTGTGTAAAAGATTCCGGAAATACAGTTTTTATAGTACCAGATCTGTTAAAACTCCCATCCAGAATGAAGAACTTTCCGTTTTTCCTATCCACATCTCTAGCACCTCTTTTAACCCTCGCTGATTTAGCCAACGCATAAATTATCGCTCTAAAGGTCTATTCTACCATTCCATTGCTGCATTGGTTACTTTATTTGTTATGATAGAAATAGAACTGGTGGATAAGGTAATCTCATAAATCTCTCGCAATTCCTCTTCTATATTTGATACACTCATACCTTTAGCATACAGTGAGATAACTAAACGCTCTATGCTTAAACCACAAATCTCTTAAGTCACCTCTATTATCTTTTCGCCATGTTCTATCTGGATTTTTTTTAAGAAACTACCATTGCGAGAGTTTCCGCTATTATTACCCAATACATCGTGCTTTTCATAACCCAGATATGCATCCATCTCTCCTTGTAGCATGTTTTCTAATACCTATGAATGAAGATCTTTTAAGAAATTACTCATATCCGATTCAATCTTAAACTGACTTAGAAACTCTTTTGTTAGAAGTTCATTTGGTACTGCTTAGTGTTTTACGCGTTTGTCATTAATTCTTGTTACATAAAATTGTGTTTAATATTAATAAAAAAACTTGATCAATAAGATTCAAGTTTTTTATTTACACAATATTTTAGACAGTGCCTAAACCACACCTGTACACAAATCCCGCTCTCCATAATAAGAAACGTGTACAGCTACCCCACTATCTATTGCTACACCCTATAGCCATACACCAAAACCACCTTACACGGCACTAATCCTGTACAGCTATCATCACTTTCACTCGCTTACCCTATACATGTACACAAAATACGCTCCATACGTTAAGAAAGGTGTACAGCTATACTCACTTTACATTAATCGGGTTGGATTAGTGGGATTAATTCTCACTAAGCCCTCCCACACCACCACGCATGCTGTTCGGCACTTGGCGGTTCCTTGCTTTGACATCATTACAGGTGTGTTTGTTGTTGTCTTCAGTTATGACTCTGAGCTATGCACTCATTAATACCTTTCGGGTTCCGCCCTATTTCTTTTAAGGTAGCAAGTACATCTTCGGTACCTTATTCTGCTTTCATAACTCATCCAGGGTAACATTCATTTACTCACAAACTGCGAGGTTCAGTCCTTCCCAAATCAGCTCGTAATTCGGTACTATGACTTCTACTGACTTCTCACAGCAAGCTTTACTCCGTGCTTATGAATAATCTTTATCTCAGTGCATCTGTGAGACCTCCCTAGATAAGTATATAATCTTTCCGCCTTATACCCGCAAGATTTACTATGTGTAATTCCGCATAGTTATGGGGCTTTGGTTTGTTTGGCAACCTCACCCCAACACCGTAGCCTTATATCTAATTTCTGTTCGTCAGGTCAGACTTTTGCCGCTGGCATCCCTCAGATTCCATCTCACGATGGATACTCTTGCCTTAAGCTAGACACTTCCCACTATTAGGGCGTGTTAGGGACTTACACCCATCAGATTATACCCATGCTGGGCGTAACAAATAAAGGATGTTCAAATGAACATCCTTTTATCTTTTTAAAGTTGCAATAAATTAATTACAGTTGACTATTGAGCCATTGGCTGTTGAGCAACTGGTAATTTCTTATCTGCAGGGATACCTAATGCTTTTCTAGCTAAAGGTAAAATATCAACACTCTGATCGCTATGGAAAAGAATTGAGCCTGAAGATAAATCAAAAATATAGATGAATCCGCCCTCTTTACCTAATTTATCAATAGCATCATTAGCTTTTTGGAAAATAGGAGTAAATAATGTTTGTTGCATTACACCATACTCTTGTTGAGCGTTTTCGCTAACTTGACGTAATCTTGTTTGCATATCTTCTAATTCTTTTGTTTTAGCCTCAAGAATCGCTGCAGTCCAAGTAGCACTTTTTTGGTTATATGTTTGATATTTTGTATTAAACTCTTGTTGCATACCTTGGATCGTTTCATCCAAATCTTTAGCATAAGATTCTAATTTAGCCATTGCAGAATCTCTTTCTGGCATTAAAGCTACCAACTCTTGCATATTTACATGGCCGAATTTAAGATTTTGAGCATAAGATTGGATAGATAAAAATCCCATTGCCAATACTAATAAAAATTTTACTTTTTTCATATTTGTATAATTAACTGTTTTAATATCCCAATAATTTTAACACTTGAGAATTGAGGTTATCCCCAGGGTTAGAATAGGCAACCCCTTGCATACCTGCAATGTCAAATATAAGCATAAAATTGCCAGCCTGAGCAACTTTATCTATTGCATTTTGAATTTTATTTTTTATCGGTGTCAATAATTCTTCTGTTTTAGATTGCATTTTCCCCTCTTGCCCAAAATAAATTTGTTGTAGCTCTTTTGCAGCTCTCTCTTTTGCAATAATCTCATTTTCTCTTTGCTCTCTTATTTGGGGAGTCATATTAGCTTTAGCAGATTGGTAATTATTGTACATCGTTTCAATCTTCTTAAACTCAGCCTCAACTAATTTATTATATTGTTCTCCAATAGTTGTCAATTGATTCTGCGCTGCTGTGTATTCAGGAATCTTATTTAAGATTTCTTCAGTATTAATATATCCAACTTTACCGTTAGATGATTGAGCGACAGCGCTAAACGCTGTAACTAATGTGATTGCTAATAATAAAACTTTTCTCATAATCAATATTTTTATAATTAACGATTCAAGTACTAGAATTGTTGTCCGATAATAAAGTGGAATTGACTACCACCACGTTTTAATCCCTCAGTAGGAACTGGATCGAAACCATATCCCCAGTCAATACCCAGCATACCTACAATTGGTAACATCACTCTTAAACCTACACCGGCAGATCTTTTAATCGAGAATGGATTGAAATCTTTGATATCCGACCAACAATTACCACCCTCTAAGAATACTAGTGCATAAATAGTTGATTGAGGTTGTAAAACTACAGGATATCTTAGCTCCATAGTAAACTTATCGTAAACATTACCTGCATAAGCACCATTAATAACAGGAGTAAGTGAAGCATTAGGATAACCTCTTAAACCGATGATCTCTGATCCATAAGTGTTGTAACCGCTCATACCGTCACCTCCAAGTTGGAATCCTTCAAATGGAGAATAACCTAGTTTTCTATTATAGTATCCCAGATATCCAAAATCAGCAGATGTTTTAAGCACTAAATCTCCAATGATTTTTGTATATAATGCCCCTTTGAAAGTCCATTTATGATACTCAATCCATCTATATTTTTGCTCATCAGACATATTCTTGTAATCAGTGTCTTTGCTTCTAAACAAAGAGTAAGGAGGAGTTAATTGCAAACTCAATAATAAGTCAGAGCCCGAACGTGGATATATAGGTTGGTCTGTTGAGTTTCTATTCAATGAAATCTTATAACTTGCATTATGTGACATACCTGTATTAAACAAGAAGTTATAGTTCCAATTCTTTAACTTATATGTTTGCCAGCTTAACTCATTGTATAATACGAAATAGTTATCCGGCCAGTTCAATCTATTTCCTAATCCAACAGCAGCACCAAATACCTCCATATACTCATCCGAGTTTTGGTAATAATAATATGAATTTGTTTGGCGAGTAAAATATACTGAAGTGCTCAATGATGTTGGTTTCTTTCCGAATAACCAAGGCTCAATGAAGCTAGCTGATAGAGCAGTATAATATGTACCATTTGTTTGGAAACGTATAGATAATGTTTGTCCATCACCTAGAGGAACAGGTCTCCATGCATGCTTTTTAAATAATCTTTTGATTGAGAAGTTATTAAAACTCACACCTAAAGTACCTACGAAAGTATTACCTCCCCATCCGCCGGATAGCTCCAGCTGGCTATTAGGTTTCTCTTCCAAATTGAATGCAACATCAACTGTATTATTATTTTGATTAGGAATGATGCTGTATCCACCCTCAGATGATGCTTTCTCAGGATCGAAATGCCCAATAGATGCAATCTCTCTGATGGATCTCTCAAAATCACTTTGGCTATATAAGTAACCAGGGCGTGTAAATAATGCTCTTCTGGCTATTTTCTCATTAGTAATAGTATTACCATTGATAACAACATTATTGAAAGTTGCTTGTTTCCCTTCCATTATCCTCATCTCCACATCAACTGAGTCACCCTCAATTGTAAGCTCAACAGGCATTAAGTTGAAGAATAGATAACCATTATCAGTATATAATCTTCTGACATCCATATTTTGTTGCTTTGGATCTCCAAACAAACGTTTCTCCATCGTTACAACATCATATACATCCCCTTTACCAATCATTAAGACATTATTCAACTGCTCTGCAGAATAAATTGAGTTTCCTGTCCATGATATATTTCTAAAATAATACTTTTTACCTTGATCAAATTTGAAATCAATTCCGATACGATCATCCGAAGTATAATAAATAGAATCGCTGATAATTCTCGCATCTCTATAACCAGCCTCATTAAATACCTGAATTAACGCATTTTTATCATTCTCATACTCTTTCTCATTAAATTTCTTTGATTTAAAGAAGTTTACAAGTCGCTTATCTTTTGTCTTTTTCATCGAGGCTGCCAACTTACTTGCTTTCACATCTTGGTTGTTACCATCAAATTTTATCTCACTAATTTTTACTTTCGGCCCCCTATTAATATCAAACTTTACACGTACGGCATTTTTAATAACCGAATCATTCTCTTGAAGAACTCTGATATCCGTTTTTAAAAAACCTTTCTCTTTATAATATTTTTTAATGATATCAGAAGAAGATTTTATGATATAGTCAGATAATTCACTACCTCTTCTTAATTTCAATCTCTCTTGCAAATCTGTTTTCTCAGAGTTTTTTATACCAGAAAACTCCCAACGAGATACACGCGGACGCTCTTTAAGCCTTAGCTCTAATATAACTGTATCTTTGGTTGGAGATATTGAATCGATAAAGAATCCTGCATCAGAAAAATATCTCTGCATCCAGATTCTTTTAAGAATAGTAGATAACTCTTCACTTGGAACAGTAATTTTATCTCCTTTTTGCAAACCGGTTAATGACAAAATTCTATCTTCTCCAAGGTAATTAATTCCGGTAACTTTAAAGCCTCCTATGATATAGCTTTTAGGATTATCGTAATCAATTACAAAATTATCTTTTTTCTCTTGCGCATTTACAAAAGCAGGCAAGGCAAGTGCCAAAATGATTAGTAGTCTAAATAATTTCATGTAAGTGCTGGTATATCTGAATATCTCTTTTTAAATTTTACCGAACCGTCTATCTCGCTTGCCAAACTCCTCTAAAGCTTCACCGAATTGGGTTTTGCGAAAATCAGGCCAAAGAATATCAGTAAAGTAGAACTCGGTATATGCAGTTTGCCACAACATATAATTGCTGATTCTTTTTTCGCCACTGGTTCTTATCAATAGATCTGGCTCAGGTATTGGATAGGTACTTAAATATTGTGAAATAATATCAGTTGTTATATTAATATTTTTATTTTTTTCAAGATCTAATGTTTTTAAATATCTATTAACCGCTTGCTCAATATCCCATTTACCACTATAGCTTAAAAAAACGATAAGATCTAGTGCATTATTTTTTTCTGTTTTAGCCATACAATCATCAATCTCATCCAAAAGCTCTTTTGATAATCTGCTAAAATCTCCAATAACTCTAAATCTTATATTATTTTTCTGAAACAATGGTAATTCGTTATTTATAGCTTTAAGCATCAATCTCATCAATCCCTCAACCTCTTCAATAGGCCTTTCCCAGTTCTCTTGGGAAAAAGCAAAAAGGCTTAAGTACCTGATACCATGCTCAACAGCAAACTCAGTGCAAGCTCTAACACTCTCCAGCCCTTCGTTGTGCCCAAACAAGCGATCCATACCACGCTGTTTAGCCCATCTACCGTTACCATCCATAATAATAGTAACATGCTCCGGCACCTTGTTATAAATACTCATATCAACCGATTAATTTTTATAGGACGCAAATATAATAAAAATACATTAACTATGCATTTCTTTTATCTTCACCCCAAAGCAATTTTTGATTAAGGGCAGCAATAAAATTATTATTTATTGAAGCAGATTTAAGTTTGAAACTACCTTTTTTTATTCTGATTTTATTAGATTCGCTTAATGAAAAGAATCTGTTATCAAGAGTAACTACAGCATCGCCTTGTCTGGTTTTATATGCTACCTCAATCACCGAAGTATCAGGAATTATTAAAGGGCGTACATTAAGATTATGAGGAGCTATTGGCGCAATAATAAATACATTTGCACCAGGAATTACTACAGGCGCTCCTATACTTAATGAATATGCAGTAGAGCCCGTTGGAGTAGAAATAACAACACCGTCAGCCCAATATTTAGGGAGCTTTTCGCCATTAATCTTAATATCAATTTCAAGCATTATAGGATTAGATCTCTGAATGGTAATCTCATTGAGTGCATAAGGATAAAACATATTTTCATTATTCTCCACTTCAAGATTAAGAATTGTTCGATCCTCTATAATATAATTACTATTCAACAAATCATGCACCCAACTATCAGTCCCATCAGCCTTTGCCGTTGTCAGAAATCCTAGTCTTCCAAAATTTATACCTGCTATCACCATCTCTCTCTCTCTTACAAAAGTGAGAGACTCCAGAAAGGTTCCATCCCCCCCTATCGTCATAAACATTGTACAATCACCAGGTAAATCCTCATAACTATGAAAAAAAGTAAAATCTTTTATATCTGACAAATAATCTTTAATCAAATTATAGAAAGGGGAATAAAAACAGAGTTCCACTCGCTCATCTTCCAATAATTTACTTATTAATAAGTTTAATAACCCATAATTGGATTTATCAATCTGTCTCCCAAAAATAGCAAGCTTCATAATAATTCTGAATAACAATAGAAAATCAATGCAAGATAACCATTTAAAACTAATTTAAAATAAGTTTGGCTAATAAGTTTGCTTAATTTGAATAAATATCCATAAATTTGCTAATAAAAAAAGATGACTAAGCTAAGTGTAAATATAAACAAAATAGCAACCCTTAGAAATGCAAGAGGTGGAAATATGCCTGATGTTATAAAAGTAGCATTAGACTGTGAAAGATTTGGAGCAGAAGGTATAACAGTGCATCCGCGCCCCGATGAAAGGCACATTACATATAAAGATGTAAGAGATTTAAAACCACTCCTTACAACAGAATTTAATATTGAGGGAAATCCTACCGAGTCATTTATAGACTTAGTTTTAGAGGTGAAACCCGCTCAAGTAACATTAGTACCAGATGCACCCGATGCAATTACCTCTAATGCAGGATGGAACACAAAAGAAAACACAAAATTCCTTACTGAAATATCAAAGAAATTTAAAGATCATGGCATAAGAGTATCAATTTTTGTTGACCCTATAGAAGAGATGGTAAAATATGCTAAAGATTGCGGATGCGATAGAATTGAATTATATACTGAGGCTTACGCTAGAGATTTCTACAACAACCCTGCTGAAGCTATAGCAAAATATATAAAAAGTGCTGAGGAGGCAAATAAATTTGGACTGGGAATTAATGCCGGGCACGATCTAAATCTTGACAACCTGGAATATTTCCATAAAAACATACCCGGTTTATTAGAAGTTTCGATTGGTCACGCTTTAGTATGCGATGCACTTTATCTGGGGCTGGAAAATACAATCCAAGCATATCGCAGACAACTTATATAATAATTAGCAAAATATAATTATATTTGCATCCTACATTTTGTTTGAACTTCGGAAATAATTAAAAATTGATATAATGAAACACTTAAAAGCATTTTTGGCAATTGCATTAGTAGCAACTGTATGTTCTTGTAATTCAACTCCCCAATCATCATCAAACGGCACCCCAACTACTAAAACAATTGAGAACGGACAAATTGCACCACAAGGTAGCATTGTTTATATTCAAATGGATTCTTTAGTAAACCAATATGATATGTTCAACGATTTGAAATCTGAATTAGAGAGTAAAGTACAAACTATTCAAGCTGACTTAGAGAAAAAAGGTCGTGCATTTGGCAATGAGACAAAAGATTTCGAGACGAAAATCAGCAAGGGATTACTTACAAGAGCACAAGCTGAAGATCAACAACAAAGGCTTATGGAGAAACAACAAGGTCTTAATGCTTTAAGCCAACAAAAACAAATGGAGATTGCAGAAGAAGAGTCTGTAATGTACAACAAAGTAATGGATGCCATCAAAACATATCTTGTTGGATACAACAAAGAGAAAGGATATGCTTTAATTCTTACTACATCAGCAGCAACAAACTCTGTAATTGTTGGAAACCCTACATTAGATATAACCACTGATGTTTTGAACGGATTAAACGAAGCATACGTAAAATCAAAATCTAAAAAATAAATAATTTGAAAATAGCAGTTCTATCTTGTTTTTACCCATATAGAGGTGGTATTTCGCAGTTCAATACATGTTTAATTAATGAACTGAGTAAGGAGCATGATGTTAAGGCATTCAACTTCAAAAGGCAATACCCCAATTTTCTATTCCCAGGTAAAACACAATTTGTAACTGAAGATGATAATGCCGTACCAGTAGAGTCAGAGGCTCTACTGGATACGGCAAATCCTTTTTCATACATCACTACTGCAAAAAGGATAAGGGAGTGGAATCCCGATTTATTAATTATGAGATACTGGATGAGCTACTTTGGCCCCTCTTTGGGATATGTAGCAGCCCACATGAATAAAAATACGAAAGTAATATCTATACTTGATAATGTAATTCCACATGAACAGCGCTTTTTTGATAAGCCATTCACAAAATATTTCTTAAAATCTCAAGACGGATTTGTTGTTTTATGTGATGCGGTACGCGATGATCTGTTAAGTTTCATACCCAACGCTAAATATTTAAATACTCCACACCCATTATATACTCATTTTGGAGATAAGCTAGAGAGAAATGAGGCCGAAAATATAATAGGTATCAAAAAAGGTAAAAAGAATATTCTCTTTTTCGGATTAATAAGGGAGTATAAAGGTTTAGATATACTTTTACACTCTTTTGGCAAGCTAGATAGCTCTTATCAGCTAATAATTGCCGGGGAACCTTATGGCAGTTTTGATAAGTATCAAAAAATAATAGACTCACTTCCAAATAAAGAGAACATATACATTAATACAAACTACATAAAAGATAATGAAGTAAATAGATACTTCTCTGTAGCAGATGTATGTGTCTTACCATATAGAAGTGCCACACAAAGTGGAATAAGCTCTGTATCATATCATTTTGAAGTACCTATGATAACTACAGACGTTGGAGGATTAAAAGAGGCTATCGCAGATAAGGGAACAGGGATAGTAGTTGATTTCCCAAACTCAGACTTGATTGAAGAAGCAATCAAAAAGTATTTTGCCGATGACTCTGCAGAGTATAGAAATAACATGGTTAAGAATATCATAGAAGAGAAAAACAGGCTCGGTTGGAGCAATTTTTGTAATAAATTACTAAGCTTTTATAAAGAATTTTAAAATGAACTCAATTACACGTACAGAATTTGATTTTCCAAAACAAACTGCTAAATATGTTGGAAAAGTTAGAGATGTTTATACAATAGATGATAAATACCTTGTGATGATTGTATCAGATCGTATATCTGCATTTGATGTAGTATTACCAAAAGGTATCCCGTATAAAGGTCAAGTGCTGAATCAGATTGCTGCGAAATTTTTGGATAGCACCCAAGACATTGTAAAAAACTGGAAAATAGCATCACCGGATCCAATGGTAACAGTAGGTTACAAATGTGACTCTCTTCCTGTGGAGATGATTGTACGTGGATATTTAACAGGAAGCTCATGGAGAGCTTACAAAGCGGGAGCTAGAGAGATCTGCGGAGTTAAAATTCCTGACGGAATGAAAGAGCACCAAAAATTCCCAACACCTATCGTAACACCAACAACAAAAGCAGAAATAGGTGGCCACGACCAAGATATATCAAAAGAGGAGATTATTTCACAAGGATTAGTACCTGCAGATATTTACAATGAACTTGAAAGAATTACTCTGGAGCTATATAAAAGAGGTACTGAGATCGCTGCGGAGCAAGGTTTGATCTTAGTTGATACCAAATATGAATTTGGTCTTAAAGATGGTGAAATCTATCTTATAGATGAGATACACACTCCTGATAGCAGCAGATATTTCTATGCTGAAGGGTACCAAGAAAGATTTGACAAAGGTGAGCAACAGAAACAACTATCCAAAGAGTTTGTTAGAGAGTGGCTTATGGAGAACAACTTCAAAGGAGAAGAGGGGCAACAAGTGCCGGAAATGACAGATGAAATTGTAAATAATATTTCTGACAGATATATTGAATTATACGAAAATATTACCGGAAATAAATTTGAAAAAGCTCCATATAATAACGATGTCTATGAACGCATAGAAACAAACGTAAAAAATATGCTTGCAAGATTCTAAAAAAGTTATAATAAAAAATAAAACATGTTACGAATATTTATAATCACCCTATTTTTACTAGCATTTAACGGAACTTATGCACAAGCTCCACAAATTACCGTTTCACAAGAAAAAGTGAATCAGAACGGAGTAATTAAATATGTACATCATGTAAAAAAAGGGGAAACATTATACTCTATATCAAAAGCTTATGGAGTAGGTATAGATATTCTTACAAATGACAATCCCAATATTAAGGGAGGGCTAAAAGATGGGATGATACTTTTTATCCCATCTCAGGCTCAACCTCAACAATCGCAACAACCGCAACAACTGCAAAAAGCAGAAAGCAACAGTAATAAAAGCAACTATAAAAAACATACTGCAAAATGGTATGAAACAATAGATGATATTGCTGCAAAATATAATGTAAAGGCTGAAGATATAATAGAGCTAAATAAATTAAAATCTACAACACTTGCAAAAAGGCAGGTATTGCTTATTCCTAATAATACGTATATAGCTCAACCCAAACTGGAGAACACAACCAAGCCTGAAAATATAATACAGGAAAACAGGGCCACGGAAGAAAATAATTCTATCGAAATTACTACACCTGTTGCTCAAGAGCCTATAATTACTACCCCAATAGCAAAAAGGGATCCGCTAAAAGAGGTAATAGATATTACATATATTCTACCTATTAACGGGCTAGATTCAGCAAATATAAATTCAAATTTTATGGATTTTTATGCAGGATCACTGCTAGCCTTGGAAAACTTAAAAGAGAAAGGGCTAAAAATAAAAGT
>CAZYQA010000017.1:0-16566 GCA_964649555.1 uncultured Muribaculaceae bacterium | reverse complement strand
GAAATTAATATGTATGATAATATCTTTTTCATAAAATATCCTACAAAGATAGACATTTATCATAAATACACAAACTATGATATTTTTTTATACCTTTGTAAAAATTAAATTATTATTTATATACTATTAATGCTTAAGAGGCAGAAAAGGTTCATTTATCAATAATAATTTTATTTCATAGAAATAACAGATTGTTTATCTTCCTTATGTTTAAAATTCAAGTAGTTTCGATAAGTTCTGAATCCCACCTGCTCTACCAATTCAATTCCCTCAATTGCTGCATTTTTAGGCAAACTACGCCTGTGCTCAAGTTCTTTGAGGCGTAAATGATTAATATAACGGCTGAAATTCATCCCATATTGAGAATTGATAAAAGAAGATAGATAGGTTCTATTTGTTCCTAGCGGCTCCAATAGATCAGTAATACGCAGATCAGGGTTAAGATATGGTTTTTTAGTGCGAATATATCTTTCAAATGTTTCAACTTTAATGATTGAACTCTTCTTGTCTATAGAATCATCCTCTTCCGGCGCTTCTAGTTCTGCAATGGTGTACATAAGTACATACTCTCTATTCATAATATTGTGGATAGGGATTACACCTTTGAGTATAACAGCAGCTACCCCAAGTATAGCAAGAAAAAGAGTTATTGCTATACCCGTACCGAATATCAGTGTAATTATTCCAAGTGGGATAGATGAAAGGGTTATATAAACTAGCCATTTAAGCCACAAGAGTGATGTTCGGCTTTCATCTGCCGAGAAGTTTACTACTGCTTTTCGATAGCGCGAAATGCGACATATGCTAAACGCAGAATATATTATATTTGTCAATAAGAATAGAATAGAAACAGTCTGAATCATAAAATTGTAGAACTGAGGAGCCTCTTTAATAGATGGTCTTACCGATACTATATACTCTCTTAAAGATTGTGGATAAATAAAAATTGAGATAAAAAACAACATCCCCGGAATAAGTGGCCACAGATAATGCCAGAGAGAGAACTGTTCACCTCTTTTTGTAACGGTATGAATAAAAATGTAACGATATGTTAATATCTGCGAATAAAGTATTGAAGGCACGAACAACCACTGAATATATACAAAAAAACTTGTAGCACCCCAAAAGAATATTGAGCATAGCCAACTCACAACACATGAAACGAGTTGCAATATCAACACATTAACAATCTTCTGAATATCCGCCTCCTGATTATCTTTTCGATAGAGTGCTAATATAAAAATACAGGTTAGTGCCACTATAATAGGAGCAACTAATTTGATAACCATCATTATCATTGGGGTAAGTGTGGTGTTCATCTAATCTTTGCTGGTATTTTGCATAGCATTCAATGCACGTGTATAGTTTCTCATTGTGGCAAATCCCACTTTCAGTATCAGATCAGAGCGTTTTTCTTTCTCATTTGATGGTAGATTAGAAATTCGCTCAAGCTCTTTAAGCCGCAAGGAGTTTATATATTGATTAAAATTTAATCCGTATGTTTTATTTACAAAATTGGAGATAAATGTTCTGTTGGCTCTAAGAGGTTCTATCAGATCTGTTATTTTCAATTGTGGATTAAGGTATGGCTTATTTTTATGCATATACTCTTCCAGCCGCTTTTGAGTAAGTTTTACAACAACTTTATGCCCACTATCATCTATAATCACTTCAGATACACGTCGCTTTGGTGTATTAACCGGAGCCATTTGCTCTGTTACCTGTACTACATTTTTATGCTTAGAAGAAGGGGTATAAAATAAAAAACGCCTGCTCAATACCGCATAAGCAATCATTGAATTAACCAAAACAAATATTACAATCAATATGATTAAAACACCCAATATAACTCTATTTGTTGATGGCATCATGAAAGACACTATGTACATTATCGTGCTTACAAATGGAGATATTCCCAATAAAATAACCCAATTTAGTCTCTTTTTATCATCATCTTTTCTGATTTTAAATGTGTTGTAATAGCACATTAACAACCGAAGTGATAAAATCAAATAGAATAAAGTATAGATTAATTCTAATAAACGCTCAGGCAGGGTATAATGCGATATAAAAATATTTCTAACAATCTCTAAAACAAATATTATTGATGGTACAATATAATGCCAGTTTGAAAAATCACACTCTCCCCCTTTTGTAACAAGTAGTATAAATTTATAATAAAAAACCGCTGCAAATAAAGATGTAGCCATTGCAACCGGAGTAATATAGCTGTAAAATTGCAATTGATCATTCTCTATTAACCCTATAAGACATCTCAGAGATGCCAATAAGATAAAACAAAGCAATGTTTGTTTTACTCGCAACTCAAATTTGGTAACAAAATTCTGCAATGAAAATATCATTACCAGCACCCAAGTCATACCAGAAAATACAGGTAATATACCTGCTAAGACAACTCCTAAATTATAAACCTGTTCCATTTTTACAAAGATAAATACTAATTTCCTATTTCGTATAGAGGCTATTACAAAAAATAGCTTAGAAATGAGTTTTGTACGATTTTACTTCATTTTTTTACATAATTTACGATTTGGCATATAAAAGTTTAAATGTTTACGATTTGGCATAGTAACATTTTACCTTTTTGTCAAGGTCTTATTCTCACGCCTTATAACTTTGCACTCAATTTATTTTCAATTGAGATATTGAAACTCAAACAATTCAAAATAGCGGAACATATACATCTGAAATTGAATATTCCGTGTTTCACCTCAAATTAACAGCGAAATAACAAATCTGAATAAATTATCAATATAAAAACACAAAAACATGAAAGCAAGAATTCTAACAGTAGCTGCAATAGCAGCAGTAGTTGCACTAAGCTCGTGTAACAAAGAGAATAGTAACACGCCGGAACCATCAAAATTCATAACCATTGATGCAGGTTTGGGCACTCCTACTCGTGCTACAGCAGAAGCATTTGAGAAAGATGACAAGATTAGCATCTATGCTTGGACAGGGGATAATAGCTCTGTTCCTACGGATTTAGTAGTAAATAACTCTATCAACACTTATGATGGCACAAAATGGATAGCTGAGCCTCAGATGCTTTGGAGAGATGCTGCTACGGCACACTACTTTATTGGAATACATCCAACAAAGGCGATTACTGATTTCACAGCAGATAGTTATACAACTCCTAGTGATATTTTGGTAGCTACAATTTTGGGCGATGGTCGCAATGCTGCTAGTGGTATTGTACCATTAATATTCGATCACATAATGGCACGCTTGGATGTAAACCTTACTTTCCGTAGCCAATTCGAGGGGACGCCTACTGTAACAAGTGTATCGGTAGATGCTAAAGCTGAATCTACTGTAAACTACATTACTAAAACAGCTACAGCAGCAGGCACTGTGGCAGATATTGCTCTAAAAGCTACAACAGCTAATACAGCCTACTCTATAACAGTAGCACCTCAAAGCGCCAGTGTTATAAAGATAGTTATAGATGGCAAAACATATACTTATACACACTCATCAACATTTACTCTTGAAAAAGGCAAAATACAAACTGTAAACCTGATTGTTGGGCGTGATGCTATCACCCTTGGTAGTGTAACCATTAACGACTGGGCAACAGGTAGTGTTATTGAGGGTGGCGAAGCGCAGATAGACTAAATGAATAATTAAAAATTAAATATAAATGAAAATTAAATTTTTAATAATGGCGCTGGTGAGTGTAGTACTTGCAGCGTGTCAAAAGGGGGAGATTACACCGAGCAGTGATAATTTTCCCGAAGATGGAGTAATAAGAGTAACGACAGATATAATAAAAACACGTGCAGGGCACGAAACTAGCAATCTGACCGAGTTTGGGATTTCTGTTTTTCATAGTTTTACTACTGGCAAATACGAATATCTTAATATCAAGATGACCAAGAGTGGTAGTGATTGGAGTTCTGAATCACAAATGCTATGGGAAAATTCAACGAATGAAGTTGTAATTATGGCTTATGCTCCGTATAGTACAGATAATTCATATTCCAATAATCCTTTTGTACTTGCCGATCAAAGCACAGAGGCAAATGTAAAGGCTTCGGATTTTATTTATATGAACAAATACCCTTTCGTTCCTAAAAATGATTTGATAGATGGTAAAGTGAAAGTTGATTTAGCACATATGATGGCAAAATTGAATTTCAAAATTATTATCGGTACAGAGTTTAATATAAGTGGCATTCCACAAACAAACCCTATTAGTAATATAATAGTAAATGGGACTAAGTTAAAAGGCCAGCTTAGTGGATATACTGACAATTATTTTATAACCCCTAAACCAACCGATAACCCAGCTGCTGCCATCACTCCGTTTATGGCAAAATATACTCCGGCGCAAGATGCATCTGAGAACTGTATTGCAGAGTATGAGGTAATTCTAATTCCACAAACGATAAAAACTACCGATAAATTTGAGGTTCAATTCCTAATTGAAGGTAGAGAGTATCTATGGAAAGCACCAAACGATATTGAACTCAAAAGTGGTAGCGAATATTCATTTGATTTTACCGTAGGAGAAGGTTTAAATCCTTCTATTAAGGATTATTACTACTCAGACGGTACATATTCATCGAAACTTGATAGTGAGAAAACTTGTATCGGCGTTATTTATTGGACAGATCCTGCAAATCCGAAGCACGTTAAAATTGTTTCGTTGCAAGAGCCTCCTGCAAACTGGAATGGGTTAGGAAATGATGCTGGCAAGTTAAAATGGGGTATCTCATATTTAACAATAGATGCAACAGATGAGAATAATGGCTTAGCATGTATGCGTGAGATTATGAAACAAGGAGCTGACTGGCAGACAAAATATCCTGCTTTTGCTTATGCCCACGCTCAAAACGGCATTAACCCTGATTATTCTGATGGCTCAAGCGTTTGGTATCTTCCTTCTAAAAATGAGCTAAAAGCACTTTATGCAGGATACTGTGGTTTACGATGGGTAGAATCAGGTGCAAAAAAAGGAGAAGTTAATGATTGGGCAAATTTTGTTGCTATGCCTAATTTTAGCTCTTATTCATTTGCAAGAGATGCTTTTAATAAAAAACTCACTGATGCAAAAGGGACAGCGTTAACTACGAATCCAGACAACCATTTCTCTGCTACATACAAATCCAGTAATGTTTGGTTTTCTGGCTTACTAAGCGGTTGGGTGAACTACACTGACATAAGAGCCAGCTACCGAGTGCGTTTAATCAGGGATATAATAATGCCGTAAGGCACTTAGCAACGTACCTGTCATTCTGAGCACATTCAGCACAGCTTCAGTGTAAACTCCGCGAAGAATCTAAACAGATCCTTCGTTACACTCAGTATGACAAACAGAAACCAAATAAAAATAAAAGAATATGAAAAAAATATTATATACGGCACTCGGAGCATTGATGCTCACAGCGTGCCAAAAAGAGGCAACCGATTTGCCACAGTTGGGAAACTATCCCGAAGATGGTGTGGTGCGTATCGCAACACAGCTAAATGCCATTCAGACACGTGTAGGTGAACCTACTATTTACGCAGGCGGCAACCTTTCGCTAAGTGTTGATTACGGCACAGGCGATAAATACACCGTGTACAACAGCCAGTGGACAAATTCGAGCAATGTGTGGAGCACGGCAACTCAAATGCTTTGGAAAAATGCCACAGCAGAGGCGAAGATATACGCTTATGCACCATTTGTAGATTTGGGGGCAACTCCCAATATTACAGCCGTACCATTCAGCGTTGCAGCCGATCAATCTGCCGGCTTGACCTCTTCGGATTTGGTGGGCTATAAAGACGAAACCTTTATTCCGGGCAGCAGTCTAACCACAAAGAAAGAGCTAAACATCGCCTTTGCTCACAAGTTGGCAAAGCTGAAAGTTGCGCTAACCTTTGGAGATCAGTTTGGCGGCTCGAACCCTACTATCACAAGCGTAACCATTGGCGGAACACTCCCAGCAACAACCTACAACGCTACCACAGCAGAGTTGGTTGGCACAGCATCGGGAACAGCTACCAATATCAAAACCTATGCAAACACAGCGGTTGCAGGTATCACCTTCTACGAGGCTATTATCATTCCTCAGGTGGTTGCGAAAGATACACGTTTGGTAACTATTACTCTTGATAATGGCGATAGTTACGGTTACACGATATCAGCTACGGCAGGTCACGATTTCAAAGCCAACACCGAGAACACAATCAACCTAAAAATCGGCAAAGACAAAATTACCCTTGCCTCTCCAGTTCAAGTAAACGACTGGACAACAGGCACACCACTTGCCGATGGCGAAACAGAACTTGCACCACCTGCAATTGGTGATTACTACTACTCAGACAACACCTATTCAACTGATCTTAATGGCACAAAAACTGTTCTTGGCGTAACCTTTTGGACAGACCCTGCCAATCCGAAGCACGTTAAGATTGTTTCGTTGCAAGAGCCTCCTGCAAACTGGAAAGGTTTAGGGAATCTTGCTGGTTTTTTACAGTGGAGTCCCGAGGAAGTAGAAACAGGAGCCAAGGATAGGGATAATGGGTTGGCGTGTATGCGTAAGATTATGGAAATAGCTGACTGGCAATCAAAATATCCTGTCTTTGCTTATGCACACGCGCAAAATGATCCCTCTACAACCTATGCCGATGGTTCAATAGATATTTGGTACCTCCCTGCTGAGAACGAATTAAGAGCACTCTATAATGGATATAATGGATCGAGAGATGCGTTTAACGCAAAACTCAAAGCTGCAAACGGAATAGCGTTAGCTGAGCATGGCTACTGGGCTGCCACGGAGTATAACACGAGTTTTGCTTTGTATGTTAGCCTTTATGATATATCCATGTCGTACTACACATACAAGACCATCCCCGAGAACCGTGTGCGTTTAGTCAGAGATATAAAAGTGCCGTAATGCACTTAGCAACGAGCGTGTCATTCTGAGCGAAGCGAAGAATCTAAAACAGATCCTTCGTTACACTCAGGATGACAAACAGAAAAGCACTCAGGATGACAAAAAGGAACTAAATTAAATAAAAGAATATGAAAAAGATATTATATACAGCATTGGGAGCAATAATGCTCACAGCGTGCCAAAAAGAGGCAACCGATTTGCCAATAGGAAACTATCCGGAAGATGGTATAGTACGAATAGCAACACAGGTGAATGCACCCCTGACACGTGCAACAACATCAAATTATAAAGGTAGAAATCTTTCACTTTCGATTGTACCTAATAGCAATAACGCTACTTACACATATAACAACATAAATTGGACAACCGCAGACAATGGCACAACGTGGACTCCTGCCTCGCAAATGTTGTGGGAGGGGGCAAATAAATTGGTAAACATCCATGCCTACGCTCCTTATGTGGATGGAGCAACTGATATCACAATCGTGCCGTTTGCGGTAGAGACCGACCAAGCAACTAAAGGCACTCTTTCGTCTGACCTTATGGGCTTCACGCAAAGCGCTTTCAACCCATACGATCAACTAAGTGCAAAACAAGCAATTCCGATTGTTTTCGACCACATCCTCTCAAAACTTACGCTAACCCTAACGTTTGGGGATCAGTTCGATGGGCAGAATGTGACAATCAGCAGCGTGAAACTCATAGGCACAAACACAGCAATGGTCTACAATGCTAAAGACAAGACAGTTGCAGCTGCCGCAAGTGCGGTTATTGCCCCAATCTCGATGATGAAAGTCGAAGGCTCGAACAACAGCTACACCGCCATCTTAGCTCCGCAAAGCGTTGCAGCAGGCGCATCAATGATAGATGTAACACTTTCAAACGGCTCCATCTACCGCTATACTGCCGCAACAGGTGGTCACACCTTCGCCACAGGTACAGCCTACACAATGAACCTAAAGATTGGTAAAGATAAAATTACTATTGACGGTAATGTTGCAGTAACCGACTGGGGCACCGACACCAACAACCCATTCGAAGGGGGCGGCGAGGCAATTCCCATAATAAATATCACCTCGCTATCGGCTGCTGAGATAACCGAAGACCTTATCGCAAGTTACATCAACAGAGATGGTAATCTTATCGTAAAGGGTACTCACGACGAAGCTAAATTAGATAAAATCTGTGCATACGTCCGTGCAGGAGCAAGCATTGCAACCCCGGTCGTTCATCTCGATTTGACAGGTATGGTAGGGTTAGTAGACCTAATTTTCAATTTAGAATTCAATTTAAAATTCGGCAAAGATATGAACTCTCCAAATACCAGCTTAATAACAGCAAAGTTACCAACTACGGTTACTCAGGTCAATCAGACTTTTGCATACTGCAGTAGCCTTACATCAGTTACAGGATTGGATAATGTAATCAATGCAGATCGAGCATTTATGGATTGCACAAGTTTAACAAAGGCTCCTTATATGCCGATGCTAACTACTATAATGCTGACCTTCAATGGCTCAGCAATAACAGAGTTTGTAAATGATAAAATTACAGCTATTTCAGGTGCTAATAGTTTCACTAGTTGTTCTGAACTGACCAAGATAGATTGCCCAAATGCAAAGGAGTTGCATACACAACTTTTCCGAGGAGATTGCAATAAGCTAACCGAGATACGCTTTACCGCTGAGGTATTTACTAAAGTGAGAAGTTATTCTATTACAGATTATGGTACGACAGAACATCATGACCCATTCACTAGTTTTGTAAGCAAGGCAAATGCCACAATCTATCTGAATGCTAATCAAGAGACGAAAATAACCGTAAACGGCACTGATTGTACTTGGACACCGTATGAGATCAACACTACGGACCTGAAAGAACCTGTAATACTCACAGGCTTTAAAGCGGTCTACTGCGGTAGCAAACAAGTTTACCCGGCACTCCCTTAACAGCCCACAAATAACAAGTGGGTACTTAAAAAGTTAAAACTTGTTAAGCACCCACTTATTAGACAGCCTCACTAATATAATAATACGCTCCTATTGTACCCACTAAATAAGATAAAGAGTATAAACAATCTACTCTCTTTTCGCACAACTTTTATATATTTGCAGCTCAAAAAAAAGAACTTCCTATGAAAGAAAAACTACTGGTTACAATCAAAGAGTATATTATTATGTCCATTGCTTTAGCAATTTATGTATTTGGATGGACAGCATTTCTTATCCCTAATCAGATACCCGGAGGGGGAATAACAGGGTTATCCTCAATAATAAACTATGCATCGGGGATCCCAATTGCTTACTCTTATTTTGTATTAAACATTGTACTTTTAATACTTGGCACTCTTGTTTTAGGAAAAGGCTTTGGAGTAAAAACCATATTCTGCGTAGTGATCAGCTCTATCTATTTTGAGTTTTTCCCTATGATCCCATGGGTTTCCAATATTCAAGATAGCCTACTAAACGCAATTATTGGTGGTGGATTCAGCGGAATAGGTATTTCACTCGTATTTACACAAGGGGGTAGCACAGGTGGTATAGACATTATAGCCCTGATTATAAATAAATACAAAGAGGTATCACCGGGCAAAATATACATGGTATCAGATTGCTTGATCATATCCTCTATATTGCTCCTTCCAAATAAATCTTTGCAGGATATAGTGTATGGATATGTAGTAACTGCTGCTTTCTCATACACAGTGGATCAGATACTTACAGGTGCAAAACAATCTGTCCAAATACTAGTAATTACAAATAAATATAATGAATTAGCTGACAAATTGTGCTTTACAATGAATAAAGGAGTAACAGCAATTAATGCAGTGGGGTGGTTCAGGAAATCTGACAGCAAAATCATAATGGTGGTTACTCGTAAAAACCAGATGCACGAAGTAATGGGAGCAATTAAAGAGGTTGATAATAAGGCTTTCCTTACAGTTTCAAGTGTAATGGGGGTATATGGAGAGGGATTTGACCAAGTAAAGGCAAAATAAAGATTCTTTTAGTATATTTGCACCCTCAAAAAAAGATAATAAGATGGTTTCAGTAGATGGATTAACAGTAGAATTTAGCGGCTCAACACTTTTTAAGGATATATCATTTGTGATAAATGATAAAGATAGGATCGCTTTAATGGGAAAAAATGGAGCAGGTAAATCTACTTTGTTGAAAATCTTGGCAGGGGTAAAAACCGCAAACAGAGGAAAAGTAACGATAAACGATGGTGGCAAGATTGGATACCTGCCTCAACATCTGATGATTGAAGATGGAAAAACAGTCTTTGAAGAGACCTCTCGTGCATTCGAACATCTATTTGAAATAGAGAGAACAATCAATGCTCTTAATGACGAGCTAACTACAAGAACAGATTATGATAGTGATGATTATATGAAACTTATCGAGAAAGTGACTGCTCTTTCCGAGAAGTTCTACCATATAGACCTCACAAACTATCAAGAGGATGTAGAGAGAACACTCATAGGGCTTGGCTTCAAAAGAGAGGATTTCAACAGGCAAACCACAGAGTTCAGCGGCGGCTGGAGAATGAGAATCGAGCTTGCAAAGCTTCTGCTTCAGAAACCCACATTACTATTACTCGATGAGCCTACAAACCACTTAGATATTGAATCTATCGAGTGGCTGGAGGATTTTATCATCAATAGTGCAAACTCGGTAGTTGTAATATCCCATGACAAAGCATTTGTAGATAATATCACAACTCGTACCGTGGAGCTAACGATGGGTAGAATTTATGACTATAAAGTGAACTACTCTAAATACCTGCAATTGAGAGCTGAAAGACGTGAGCAGCAACAAGCAGCTTATGATAATCAGCAAAAAATGATTGCCGATAATAAAGATTTCATCGAAAGATTTAAAGGTACATACTCAAAAACAAATCAGGTGCAATCGAGGGTAAGAATGCTTGAAAAACTCGAGCTTATAGAAGTTGATGAGGAGGATAAAAGCGCGCTTAACTTACGCTTCCCCCCATCTCCTCGCTCTGGCTCATACCCTGTGATAACCAATGAGCTATCAAAATCCTACGGAGATCATAATGTATTCTCTAATGCCTCAATCACAATTGAGAGAGGTGAGAAAATTGCTTTTGTAGGGAAGAACGGAGAGGGTAAATCAACCTTAGTAAAGAGCATTATAGGTGATATTACCGATTTTGAAGGCTCGCTTCAGCTTGGGCATAATCTTAAAATAGGCTATTTTGCACAAAACCAAGCATCCCTATTAGATGAAGATAAAACAGTATTCCAAACAATAGATGATATTGCAGTTGGGGATATAAGAACAAAAATAAGGGATATACTAGGTGCCTTCATGTTTGGCAGAGATGATTCCGACAAACTGGTAAAAGTATTATCAGGAGGAGAAAGAACCCGCCTTGCAATGATAAAATTACTATTAGAGCCTGTAAATATGCTTATACTGGATGAGCCTACCAACCACTTAGATATTAAGACAAAAGAGATTCTAAAAGAGGCACTCAACAATTTCGACGGCACACTGATAGTTGTATCCCACGATAGAGATTTCTTAAATGGGCTCGTTAAAAAAGTTTATGAATTTTCTAATAAGAGAGTAATTGAACATATTGGTGGAATCTACGATTTCTTGGAGAAGAAAAAGATAGACAACCTAAAAGAAATAGAGCGCAAGAGTTAACAGATTCGTATAAACATTGTTATTAATCTATAAGATTTAATTTCAATATTTATGAGAATAGTATTATACATATCAAGTTTCATTTTCAGTATCTTTTTATCATTCAGCACTCTACTTGGGCAATCCCAAGAATACAAAAATATAAAATATGCAGGGGCTTCGGACATGGAGACCTTAGACATATATGTACCCCAATCAGAAAATAAAAGGCTCCCCATAATAGCTCTGATAGGAAATGAGCAATGGAGCTTAAATATTATTCCACAGTGTATCAGCAGAGGATATGTAGTAGCAAATATCAATTACAGAAATGGATCTGATGATTTATTTCCTGCGCAGATACAAGATGTACAAGCAGCCCTAAAATGGCTCAAAGCTAATTCAGATAGATACAACTTTGACCCCAATAAAATAATATTATGCGGCTCAGGCGAAGGTGGATATTTATCTGCACTCACTGCTGCCATAGAAAGCTACGAAGATGGCGTAATGGCTCAAATAGAATTTGGAGCGAACCCAGAATCATTTAAAGCACAAAATGCACTTCAAAATAATGTAAACTGGATAAATTTATTCTCAATATATCCCGGCTCAAACTACATCTCCAACACCAGAATAGTACACGAAAAACCAAAAATTGCAGGGGTAATTGATTTTTATGGTTACACATATAATACAAGAGGCATCGATATGCTAAACAGCGGATTGAATGCAAAAGAAGCAAACACCCAAACTGCCGTAGAACAATATCTAACACCATGTACCCCACCCATGATGTTTATCTATGGAGAAAATGATAAGATTACCCCTTTAGGTACAGGTGAAAACCTTTACAATAAGCTACGTACTATATTATGCCCTCCCGGCACAAAAGATTGTTTGGTTAAATTTATGGTAGTATCAAACGGCGTACATGGAGGAATTCAATATGAAGCCGAATATATCTATAATAGTATGTTTTCTTTTATTGAAAGTATCATAAAATAATTATTTTTGTATTTCATCTTAAAAGTTACACAATATGAAGCGCATTATTATCCTTGCCCTTATTATTCTTATCTCGCAAAATATCTTTGCACAAGATAAAACAACTATAAAAAAGGAGACATTTTTATATGCAGTTAAGGGGAAAGATTCATTATTCTTAGATAAATACACCCCTTCACACGGCGAGGGCAAAGCGCTATTTGAGAAAAACTACAAACCATCTGTAATTTTTGTATTTGGAGGAGCATTCTTCACCGGAAAAAGAGATGAGCCAAGATATGTAAAATACTTTGATTGGCTGGTAGAGAACGGTTTTACCGTATTCTCCATAGATTATCGTTTAGGGCTTAAACCAATAGTAGAAGAGACAGAAAAAACAGGACATTTCCCTAAAATGGGGCCTAAAAAAATGGTTAATCTTATGCTCAGCTCAGTGAATATGGCAGTGGAAGATTTATATACCTCAACAAATTATATCCTATCCAAATCATCCGATTTTAATATAAACCCCAACCTGATAATCTCATGCGGCTCTAGTGCAGGTGCTATTACCGTACTCACCGGAGAATATTACAAAACAAATAATAACGTAACAGGAAAATACCCATTAGCAAACGCCCTACCAAGAGGCTTCAACTATGCAGGGGTAATCTCATTCGCAGGAGCTATCCCGCAAAAAGGGGGCATAGTAAAATGGGACTCAATACCTGCCCCTATTCAGATGTTCCACGGAAATGCAGATTGCAATGTACCATACGGAAAAATAAGAACGATTCTAGGAGGGTTCTACGGCTCCCAATTCATCGCTAAACAACTAAACTTTATAGATGCGCCACACTACTTCTTTACAGTTGATAATGCCAATCATGTTGTAGCAATATCACCTATGGTTGATTACAGAGAAGAGATATTACATTTCCTTAACAGCTACGTAATAGGTGGTAATCCATATATATTTACCAGCAATCTTTCTACTTCCGGGCAAGTTCCAAAAAACAAAAACATAGGTATCAGAACACTTATCAAATCAAACTTCCTGAAAAATAAAGATATTGTCAAAATGCTTAGCTATAATGTCCACAATTGCATTGCAATAGACCCACAAAGGACAAGAGACTATGATGCAATTGCACAAATAATTAAGGATAGCAAAGCAGAAGTGATAGCACTGCAGGAGCTCGACAGCATCACATCCCGCACCAACATAGATGTACTGGCGAAACTATCCGAGCTTACCGGAATGCACCCTACTTTCTCCCCATCAATCGATTTCGAAGGGGGAAAATACGGTATCGGTATGCTGTCCAAGGAGAAACCTAAAGCTGTAAAACTAATCGCACTACCGGGCAGAGAAGAGCAAAGAAGCCTGATGATTGCAGAATTTGACAATTATATCTTCTGTAATACCCATTTATCACTCACCCCCGAGGATCAACTCGCTTCCATAGATATAATTAACCAGTGCATCAAAGAATTCATCAAAGGGGATAAAGATAGAAAAAGAAAGAACCTATTTATTGCAGGGGATTTTAATGCAGTACCCGGCTCTGCAACAATAAACAAACTCCAAAAAACATTTACCCCTATAAGCAACGATATGTACAAAACATACCCTGCCAACTTCCCCGATAGATGTATAGATTACATATTCTACTACGGCAAAAAATTACCAAAAAAATATCAGGTATATGAAAGCGGCACCATTAAAAACAGTACCACCCAAATCGCTTCCGATCATCTACCAACCCAATGTGTAATATATGCCCCTATGAAATAGATATTTGAAAATAATATTTTTGGAAAAAACTATACCTGTACAAGTTTTATGAATTAAAGATAGCTAGGTGAACTAGGTTTGTATTTTGATCGAGCTGATCTACTTCTATCATACTGATTAATAGGTGAATCACTCGATCAATTTTCACTTGTGGGTCACCTAGCTTTGTACGATTGTGACACCCTCCTTATTTTAAGCGATAATATCAAAAAGGTAGGGTTTATAAAATCAAAAAGACGCTTAAAATCGCCTAAAAAGTGGTAAAACTACTATTTCTTCTTCCTCTATCGCATAAACTAGCCTGTGTCTTTGGCTAATTCGCCTAGATCAAATTTATTTTTCTTGACCTTTTAGCCATTCTGGCTTACCAGTCCCCGTGCGGGGTTCCTCTAAGTTCATACAATAACTTCATTGCTTTATTGTAAGAATTATTATCTAGTTTAATAAGTTCTTTCTCTGCTTGCTTATTAAAAAACAGTTTATACATCCTTTCGCTTCAAATCAAAGTATTTTTTCACATCTGAAGAATTATCAAAAGTGATACAATCTCCCTCTGCAATCTCTTTTATTGCAATATTAATCTGGCCTTGTAATGTTGGAGAAACATTAAGCAAGTCATCTTCTATTGGAACAAGTGTATAAGCTTTTTCTTACCTCTGCGGATAATTATCTTTTCTCCTGCATCTAACAGGTTAAATATACTCGCTTGTTTTTCTCTAAACTCAAGAGCTGTCAATTGAATAACTGCCATAATCTTTAATATTAATTTAAAAACAAAGATAAGTATTTTTATATGCGTACTAAATTTGGTACACGCACGGTTTTTTATCGGTCGCTCCCCTAGGTTTACTTTCCCCTCGCTCTTTTTCTATAATTTTTCCGTGCAGATTTCAACCTAAAAACCTAATAAAACTAAAAAAAGTGCACAAAATCCTTTTTCACATAAAAGCACCTCATTGGCTATGGTTTCGCATTATTGACTAATCAGTATAATTTATCAACATATTAAAAATATGTATTTACAGCAAATTCAAATTGATTAATAAATATATGCTTGAAAGCATAAATGTTATTTTGCTCATAGAACATCAGCATAGCTTTCTTGTAATTAATAGAGTCAACCGTACGGAATGATATGGGGCAATAATTATTCGCAATCAATATTGCATTACTCACTATTCGGGCTGTTCGTTTATTCCCATCATTGAATGGTTGAATGTACGACAACAACAAAAGTGCAAGTAGAGACTTTTCAAATATATTCTCCCGCTGGTTAATTAGTTCGCACGTATGTGCTAGTGCTTCACGAATCTGGAACTCATTATCAAGTGGCCGATAATTAGTACCAGTTATGCCAACACGCCTTATGCGTATATTACGTTCAACGGGTAATTCTTTGATGAGAATGGAGTGTATATTTTCCAGTTTTGCAACAGTAAGATCTGAAAGATAATCGTGGTTCTCAAGAATAAAATCAAGAGCATCTTTGTGATTGAGCAACATTATCGCTTCATCTTTGCTTTTGCCCTGAGCTGTTTCTTTCTCTTTGAGCAACCTTTCTGTTTCCAAAAGAGAGTATGTATTACCTTCAATCTGAGAAGATTTCCAACTCAAATCAACACCTAATCGTTCCATCTCATTACGATATGCGATCTCCGAAATCGAAGATATATTGTGTTTGAATTTCTGCTGAAGTAAGTTTAATAGTTCTAACTCATCCTTTGTGAATATTAAAGGAGTAATACTCAACGATGATATAAGTTCAAAATTATAACCATCTGTTATTTTACGCTCATCTATTTCACTCCTAAAATAGAGTTCCATATCAATAGGCATTAATAGCTTACATGATGGAGATATAGAATAACGGCTCGATTTAGCTTTGCCAGTCATTACTATAAATCCATCTGCAACTAATTTTGCAAGTTCACGTCTAATCGTTACATAAGCAACATCAAGACCAACTTGTTCAAATATCTCCGAAGATGATAATCCTGGATTAATCTTAATAAACTCTAATATATGCTCTGTTTTATTCATATAAATAATCTATCTGCTCACAAATTTAATTATTTCTTGCTCAAAACAAGCAATATTTGAGCAGAAAACAATATAATCAATGAGCAGATAGTAAATACATTTTTTACTCCTTCAACTTCTTATATTTTCTGTAAAACTTTTTATAGCCAGATAAATCATACTCTAAAAT
>CAZYQA010000016.1:0-16874 GCA_964649555.1 uncultured Muribaculaceae bacterium | reverse complement strand
GACTAATCTATAATGAAAATGGTAAGGTAGGATTTATTCATGCTTCTATGAGCGGTAAAAAAGTGATGATAGAGCCTATATCTATAGAGGATTATGTGAGAAATAATAAGAAGATGAATGGAATTAGAATAATAAGAGTTCTGTAATTTAAGAAGCAGGGTGTTCTCGTTTAATTTGAGACACCCTCTTCCCAGAATTATTAAAATTTGCTAATTATTCTCTATTAGCCTAATCATATCAAAGAAATATCCCTCCGCTATTTCAACTCCTTTTTCGGTTTTTCCTGTTTTAGCGTCATATATATAAATACATGGTTTGCTATCGGCTGTATTAACACCTATATATGCTTTGCCATCAATAATTACAGAGCGTTGTGCAAATCTTCCTCCGCTATAAGGAATCTCATTTCCGTTGAAACTCAACCTCTCTCTGGTGCCATTGTTTATATTTATGATAGAGTAATAGTGGCTATAGCTGTCAATAGAGGTGCCTGCGGCATCTTCTCTCGAGTATGCTAATGCTTTACCTTCTCCAATATATTGGATTGTTAATAATTTACCATTTGCATCGGGGAAACCTTCATATCCTTGTTCAAAGTCTTTCTGCCCGGTTTTGATGCGTAATAATTGTCCTTTTTGAACTTTCTCAACATCTGTGTATGAAGCTAAATATAGATTCCCTTGCTCATCATACATTACGCTGCTCTGCATTAATTCGCCGTATGCGCTACCTGCCATTTCACCGGCTAAAGTATTAACAATATTGCTCTCTACTGCCATTGTTGCAGGGTTGATTGTTGCAGTTAAGAAATTTGATGTTTTCTTTCCTGTTCTGCCAGGTTTATCTTTTCCAAAATAGAAATAAAATAGCTTATTATCCTTTTTTGAGTAGGTAAGGATTCCTGAGGCAGTGAATACTGTTGCCCCCTTTGGAAGAGGTAAATCAAGCTCTCCCTCCGATAAAATTCGCATATCTGCTGCATTAATCTTTGTCCATATAATTTTACCTAAATCACCACTTGCCGCCATTATTATGAGTGTGTTATCATCAATCCAAGAGTGTGTATAGCTTCTTACTTTGTACGTGTTTTTTACGAATGGTTGCTCTTGAATCACTTTTACGGAGTTCCCTACTACTTGTAATTTTGTGAAGCGATCATTTGAATTTGGAACTTGATAATAATACTTACCTCTTACTATTGCTTCCATCGAATAAGTATTATCGGGGCTTCTGAACTCTACCCCATCATTTACAATATCAATGATAGGTTGATCACCGTTAAGTGATTGAACACTTTTTACAATTGTGCCATCACCTTGATTCATACCCCCATGCTTACCTATTGTCATAAATATATCAAAATGATATTTGGATTCCTGAGGTTCAACTGGCTCTTCAATAGGTTTCTCTTTTGTACACCCTATAGAAATTGATGTTATAACCAATGCCATGAGTGCGCTTAATAATGTTTTATTGTACTTCATATATATTAGTTTTTAGTTGATAAATAATCTGAATTTTAAAAAGAATGAGCGACCAGGCTTTTGTAGTTTGTAATTATCATAAGCGAGTGTGTCTAGAATATTATTCCATTCCAGTGCAAGATTGTATTTGTCTTTTTTCCATGAGTAAGATATGTTCCCGTTTAAGATATTTTGCGTAGGTATTCGGGCTTTGCTATCGTATGAACCATAAGCCTCCCACGTGAGGAAATACCAATGTACCCAATTATATGAGCACCCAACCTGGAGTTTGCTCTCTTTTAATATAATATTTCTTAAAGTATATGATAAGTTTGCATTCCCAAATAGCCATGGGCGGTTGGGAACCTTATTTTTGAATGTAGCAGATGGCTTTCCATCGGATTTAAATTCTTGTTTATCTCTTGCGTCCTGGTAGTTTGCATTAAGGGTAATTTGTAATTTGTTTAGCCAATTATATCCTATCTCTGCTTCAACTCCTTTTATATCTACTGCAGGTACATTATTGTACTGCATCATGCCCTCTTTTTCTGATACTGTAGCCTGAATATAATCGTTTACTAATCGGATAAAACCGGTTGCTTCGTAGAAAAATGTGTGTCCTCCGTTTGCAGCATAGTTTCCGTAAATCCCAAGGTTTATATTATTACTATTTTCTGGCTTTAGGGCAACATTTGCATATATTGTTGTTCCGTTGCCTAGTAGCTCTCTAGCCGATGGGAGTCTTATACTATGCTCGAATGATCCCTTTATAGATAACAGCTCAGATATAAAGAGTCTTGAAGCCACCCCATATCCCACATAATTCTTTGAATTTTTCCCTTTTACCTTATCTGATCCCGTTTGCCAATAGAGGTCACTTTGATTTATATTTAAGCTATTGATAAAATCTTTGATAAAAAAGGTATTATTCAGCCCCCCTTTTAGTAAGTTTTGGTGATAAGATAAGCCAATAATCTGCTTGGTTATAATATCATTTGCTGCCTCGAACTCATTATCAACCTCATCATACCTATTATTGGATATGCGGTTTAGCATATAATTGATATTAAAATTGTGATGAGGGTTTATAGAGTAATCGAAATTTGCTCTAAACACTGTGAGAGGGCGTTCGTGATGGCGTAGAGATTTACCCCTGCCTGTTATTTCATTGCGGGAGCTTATAATATAATCTCCATTCCAGTCATATTTACGATAAGCAGTATCTATCGTTCTGGAATAATCCCATGTGTGTGAGATATGTGTACTGAAATTTAGCCCTTTTGCAATAAAATCTTTTTTCTGATAGTTGGCAGAGATATTCCAAGCATAAGACTTGCGCTCTGCCATCCCATATACCTTGCTTTGAACTGCTCCTGTCTGTAATTCTTTATCAGTTTTAGAGTATGATGCTGATATAAATAATTCATCTGCAAACGATTTGTCAACTATTCCCACCTCTATTTGCCCAAGTAAGGATGTGTAGCTATCGTGGAATCTTCGTCTATCTGCTAATATGTATTTTCTGCTCTCCTCATCCCACACCTCTACACCTTTCATTAAGTAGTTGTTTTTTGAGTGGCTGATCCCAAATGTAGGATGAAAGATAATTCCAGACTTCTTATCCATGTATTGAGCATTAAAATCCCCTCGCTGTGTTTGAAAAGAGCCGTACCCATAAGAGAAATCTAAGTAGTTCTTTTTATCTTTCTTCGTTACAATATTGATAGCTCCCCCAAGGGCATCTGCACCTAAAAATGCAGGAACTACCCCTTTGTATATCTCGATTCTTTCAACAATATTTATAGGTAGATTAGCCAGGTTAATATTGTTACCTTTCGAATTCATAGGAATCCCGTCAATAAAATATTTTATAGAGTTTCCATACATTCCGTTAATGGATAAATCAAAATCTGAACCCACTCCCCCTTCCTCTCTTATTTTTACGCCGGGAGTGATATTAATAAGTGTGTTGAGGTTGGATAAGGAGTTAATAATTGGTTTTACATCAATGGCACTTACACTTAATGCCCCCTCTCGTATCTGTTGAGTATTGCTTTTGGCAACTACGTTCACCGTATTTAATTTTATAACGGAGGTATCTTGCCCGGATAAAATATTGTAGAGCAATACTAATATAATTACAGATAAAGGTTTTATAAATTTCATAACAAACATTTACAAATTCCAAGGCAAGAATATGCGTAAAAGGATGTATGAACTCTCTAAGATATAAATGTTAGAAATAGTCAGACTCACAGTTTCGCAGCTCCATTCCCCGGAAGCATTTATACGAACTTGTTTTTGGCAGGTCTTCTGACTTATTTCTCTATTTAGAGGCCTTCCCGGTAAAAACCAGTGGCAAAAAGAAACTAAATAAAACATCTCTTTCGAGATTGAAACTTACAGCAGCGGGTCTGTTCAGGATTCTCACCTGATTCCCTTTTCATCTCAATATTTATACATATTGAGAAACCAAATACGTTATTTAATTAGCGCAAAGGTAAAGTAATTTTATTAATGTGCAAATCAATTGCTATTTAATTATCATTATAGAAAAATATGGAAATTTTTTGATGGATCTGATATGATCTATAGATTTTGTGTAAAATTCTTTCCCTTCAACCCCTACATTTTCAAAGTAATAAGTGGTATAATTACCCTCTTTGCCAAGAAATTCCATGATAGCATTTTGGGATTTTGGTAATTTCATTATTACCAGGGTTTTATTATCTTTTAAGGCAGCTAAAATATCTTCGGCAGAATTTACCTGAGTTACAATCTCTACCGAGTTATCCCCTGTTACCAAATGAAAATTAGCTAAAGCAGAGCATGCAATAAAAGCAGGAATACCGGGAATTCGCCTGGTATTTATGTTTCTCTCGATTATATAATCGTTTATATATTGTGAAGATGAATAAAAACCTGCATCTCCCTCGGCGGTAATTACTATTTTTTTATTATTATCAGCAAGTTGTATAGCATCTTCAGCTACTTTTCTATATATACCAAGTGCTCCATCTCTATCGTAACTCATAGGGAGGGTATATCTGATTATTTTTGCTAAGTCAATTCCAAGCTCATCAATAATATCCACTGCGCGAGAGCTTCCCTGAGTTGTTTGAGGGCAAAAAATATAATCGGCATTTTGGAGTGCCTTATAGCTTTTGAGTGTTATCAACTCGGCATCTGAGGGGCCTAGTGATACAAATAGAATTTCATTTTTCATTGGGGATCTATATAAGTGTTTGTATTCTCCAGTTTATACTCGGGTGAACATTCAAAAAGATAATTAAGAATATTCAAGTGTCCTGCCCCAAAAATAAGTAAAATTCTGTCTGATGGTTTTGCTTCTATACGTTGTACATTGCGGAAAATTCTTAGATTTCTATTAAACCATCTTCCCGTTTCAAAATCTGCCCCTATATAATCATAAGGCTGAGCTTCATATTTAAAATGTTCTATCAGATAATTTCCAAGGCTCTTTTTTATATTCTCCTCATTATTGAGCTTAATAAACTCGGCGATAATCCCCTCCTTTTTAAATACTTTCTCGCTATTAAATCTTTTTACTGAATCGGGATGTTCGTAAAAACTTTTTTCAAAATTTAAGTAATTGCTGCTACTGTCATCTTTAAGTAAATTGTCTATTTTGCCATTAAACTCACCCCATTCATCTACACAGTATATCTTTTTTATGCCTAGTTTTTTAGCTAGTCTGAATCCAATCTGCTCCTCCTCTGCTCTGTTTAGCTCATATTTGCCATTAAGATACATTTGGTATAATGAATCGACTCTTTTTTGCACCGAAGGGTGCCTTTCAATTGCTATGATAGTTGGGCTAAACTCTGATAATAGCTTCACTAATCTCTCTATTTCTTCTTGGTACTTAGGCTCAAGTACATCTATCTGGTTATCACCTGCTATTTGCACCCTATCCTGATTGGGGAAATTAAAATGGAATGACCCCAAGATGAGGATGGGGGTTTCTTGGGCAAATGTAATTAATACAAGTAGATTAAATATTGCAATTAAAGATGATTTTTTCATAAAATTTTTCTTTATTCTCACTATATCTTCGCAAGATATATCATTTTTGTGATAAATTTGAATAAACACCACTATTTCTTTAACTTCAAAATAAGCGTATATTAATCGAAAACCACTTATCTTGCAAGTATATAGAAGTTTTATAAATAAACAGTTGGTGGTTTTATTATGAAACATTAATTGGTGATAAAATCTCGACATCAGTTAAAGATGTTGAGGTGGATATAATTGGGGTTGGATGTAAATAACAAAAAAAACCTCCACCAATCGGCAGAGGTTTTAATCATCGGGAGTAATTTCCCCTTATTTGTTTAAAACAGTAGCAATATCCACAGCAACCGCAACAGTAGCACCAACCATAGGGTTGTTACCAATTCCTAAGAATCCCATCATCTCAACGTGAGCCGGAACTGAAGAAGAACCTGCAAATTGAGCATCTGAGTGCATACGGCCCATAGTGTCGGTCATACCATAAGAAGCAGGACCAGCAGCCATGTTATCTGGGTGAAGAGTACGGCCTGTACCACCACCAGAAGCAACTGAAAAATATTTTTTACCCATTTCGTTGCACTCTTTTTTGTAAGTACCTGCAACCGGGTGTTGGAAACGTGTAGGGTTAGTAGAGTTACCTGTGATAGATACGTCAACTCCCTCTAAGTGCATGATAGCAACACCTTCACGAACATCGTCAGCACCGTAGCAATTTACTTTTGCACGAGCACCATCTGAGTAAGCGATTTTCTCAACAACTTTAACTTCGCCAGAAGCGTAGTCAAATTGAGTTCTACAATATGTAAAACCGTTGATTCTTGAGATAATTTGTGCAGCATCTTTACCTAAACCGTTAAGGATACAACGTAAAGGCTCTTTTCTAACTTTGTCTGCTTTAGCAGCAATTTTGATAGCACCTTCAGCAGCAGCGAAAGACTCGTGACCAGCTAAGAATGCGAAACATTTTGTCTCTTCTCTTAAAAGACGAGCAGCTAAGTTACCGTGTCCGATACCAACTTTTCTATCCTCAGCAACAGAGCCCGGGATACAGAAAGCTTGTAAACCTAAACCGATAGCTTCAGCAGCATCAGCAGCAACTTTACAACCTTTTTTAAGAGCGATAGCTGCACCTACAACGTAAGCCCATTTAGCGTTCTCAAAACAGATAGGTTGAGTTTCCTCGCAAGTTTTATAAGGATCTAGTCCGTAAGACTCACAAATAGCATTAGCTTCTTCAATACTTGCAATACCGTTAGCATTTAAAACCTCGTTGATTTTTTTAATTCTACGATCTTGACTCTCAAATTTTACTTCTCTTATAGCCATTGTATATTCTCCTTATTATTCGTTACGTGGGTCAATATGTTTAACTGCTCCGTCCTCTTTAGAGAAACGTCCGTAAGTGCTGGTTACTTTTTTAAGAGCTTCGTTAGCATCTACACCTTTCTTAATCTCTTCCATGAATCTTCCTAAGTGTACAAACTCATAACCAATAACCTCGTTATTTTTGTCTAAAGCCATTCTTGTGCAATAACCCTCAGCCATCTCAAGGTATCTTGGTCCTTTAGCTACAGTTGAGAACATTGTTCCAACTTGGCTTCTTAAACCTTTACCTAAATCCTCTAAGCCAGCTCCGATAGGAAGTCCACCCTCTGAGAATGCAGATTGAGTACGTCCATAAGCGATTTGAAGGAATAACTCACGCATAGCAGTGTTGATAGCATCACAAACTAAGTCTGTGTTAAGAGCCTCTAAAATAGTTTTGCCAGCTAAGATCTCTGCAGCCATAGCAGCTGAGTGAGTCATACCTGAGCAACCTACTGTCTCAATAAGAGCTTCTTGAATAATACCATCTTTTACGTTAAGAGTCAGTTTACAAGCACCTTGTTGAGGAGCACACCAACCAACTCCGTGAGTAAGACCTGAGATATCTTTAATCTCCTTACTTTTCACCCATTTACCTTCTTGAGGTATTGGTGCAGAACCATGGTCAGCTCCTTTTTTTACAACACACATGTGTTGTACTTCATGTGAATAAATCATACTTCTATTTATTATTATAGTTACTTAAATTTTTTTCTGCCGCAAATATAATGTATTTTTACCATTTAATAAACGTTAAGTAATAACATTATATTATGAATAAAATAGCACTAATACTATCTTTTCTTATAGCTTCATCTTTTGCTTATGGGCAAAAACAACCTCTGGGACACGATGTTTACGATGCTTGGAAGAGTATAAAAAATATATCTTCTCCACAAAACGGAGATGTTTTATTATATTACACAACTCCTCAGGAAGGTGATAATTTGCTTAGCATTTATAATTCTCAAACAGAAAAGCTCATAACGGTTCCAAGAGGTGCAAACGCCAAAGTGTCAGATGACCAGAGCAAGGTTGTTGCAATAATTAAGCCGTATTTTGAGCAGTTACGCCAGGCAAAAATCAAGAAGAAGAAAGCTGATGACATGCCAAAAGATACCTTGGCTGTAATTGATCTTGCAACAGGGAAAATAGTTAAAGTCCCCAATTATAAAAATCACGCATATCCGGTTACTTTGGGGAATTATGTTGCTTATCAGGAGCATGGAGAGAAGGATGAGGAGGGGAATGTTTATGTGTATAACATACTATCAAGCAAGATAGATACACTCAGGAATGTTGACAAATATAGCTACCTTTCGGATGGGTCAGCAATAGTATATACCACAAAGTATAAAGATAACTCAAAGAATAGAGAGAATTTGAAAAAGGGGAGCAAGGATTCCACAATACTTGCAAAATTCGGATATGTGGATACAATAGATGTGAAGCCGGGGCTATTCCTTTATCAGTTTCCTTTACGCACAACAACCGAGATTCTAAAAGGAGAAAAGGGGAGTAAGTTCCATCTTCCTTCAAATTCGGGAAGCGAGTTGGCTTTTTATGCTAATATCGATACCACAAAGGCCGGAAAAAATAATAATGAGTTATACTTGTTTGATATAAAGAATAAAGCTCTGAAGAAATTAGCAGACAAGAACACTCAGGGGATACCTCAAGAGTGGATGCTAAATACTAATGATCATATTACATTTAGCCGTAATGGGGATAGAATATATTTTGGAATCTCACCCAAACCTCGTGAAAAGGATACAACTTTGGCTGAGTTTGAGCAACCGCAGCTAGATATTTGGAGTTGGACGGATGAATATAATCAACCGCAACAATTACTAAACAGAGCAAGAGAATTGGATAAGACTTACGATGCATACATAAGTAAAGGGGAGCCGAACAAAGTGGTTTTGCTAGGTGATGAAATAATTAATAATATCAATGTGCCAAATGATGGGAATGCTGATAAAGCGCTGGTTTCTACAAATAAAAGATTCAGGTATCAGACACAATGGAATGTGAATACCCCAAAAGATTTTTATATTATAGATACCAAAACCGGCAAGAGAGAGCTAGTGATGCAAGAGGTAAATTATTCGGCATCTGCCCCATCTCCAAGTGGAAGGTATTATGTTTTATATGATGAGAAAGGGGGAAGCTGGTTGGTGTATGATATAAAAGAGAAAAAACTTACCAATGTTACAAAAGATCTTGGGGTAAATTTCTGGGATGAAGACCACGATACACCAAGTTTACCGGGAAGCTACGGCAGGCCTGTCTGGTATTCGGATGAGAGTGGATTTATCATCGCAGATAAATATGATTTGTGGCAGATATCTCCTCAGGGAAGCTACAAGCCTTTCCGTCTTACAGATGGGATAGGGCGCAAAAACAAAATCACTTTTGCCCTTGAAAATCCTTTTGATTATAGTAGAAATTATGCGTTTAACGATGTGAGATATAGTAATATGAATGTGTTGAATCCAAATCTTCCGCTATATTTTGCTACATTCAATCATACAACTAAAGAGCACGGATATTATTTCAAGGATAATACTAAAAAAGGGAATAATAAACTGGTAAAACTTACCGAGGAGCCATATACATTCTCCAATCTTACACTTTCAGGTACAAAAACACCTAAGTTGTACTACCTGAAAGGAAATTTCAATAACCCAATGGATTTGTGGGAGACAAAAGATAAATTTAAGCACCAAAAAATGCTGACAGATATCAATCCTCAACAAAAAGATTACAGATGGGGAAGTGTGGAGCTTGTAAATTGGGAGACAGCAGATAGCATTAGAGCAGAAGGTTTACTTTTTGTCCCTGATAATATTGATCCCAATAAGAAATATCCGATGATAATATATTTCTATGAGAAAAACTCAGAGACATTATACAATTACAGACAACCTGCGCCTAGCCGTTCCATTGTCAATATTCCTTATTTTGTAAGTAATGGATACGTAGTGTTTGTACCGGATATTTATTATAAAACAGGTGAGCCGGGAGAGAGCGCGATGAGGTCTATTATGCCTGCTGTGGATATGCTGGAAAAAACTTATCCATGGATTGATGGGGATAAAATAGGTATACAAGGGCAAAGCTGGGGAGGCTACCAAGTTGCTTATATGATTACCCAAACCGATAAGTTTAAAGCAGCAGGGGCAGGGGCTCCGGTATCTAATATGACCAGTGCTTATGGTGGAATCAGATGGGGTAGCGGAATGACTCGTCAGTTTCAATATGAGCAAACTCAGAGCCGTATAGGTAAGACATTATGGGAAGGGTATGATGATTATTATAAAAATTCACCTTTATTCTTCTTGCCAAATGTGAATACTCCTGTGCTGATTATGCATAATGATAAAGATGGAGCTGTTCCATGGTATCAGGGTATAGAGATGTTTACAGGGCTAAAACGATTGGGTAAAGAGGCTTGGCTACTTCAATACAATAACGAAGAGCACAACCTTACTCAGAGAAGAAATACCAAAGATTTAAGCATAAGGCTTGAGCAGTTTTTTAATCATTACCTTAAAGGGGCTCCTGCTCCAAAATGGATGAAAGAGGGGAGGCCGGCTACGGATAAAGGTTTTGATCTTGGCTACGAATTAACAAAATAAACATACACTTTTATAAACTAAAAAAACTAAATAACATTAATGAATTATAAAAAATTACTTACAATGTCAATTGCAGGTTTAGCTCTTGCAACGTCTTGCTGTAATGATAAGGTATCAGATAATGAGAATATCATTACCAAACAAGAGATTGAGGTGGTAAACGGACAGTTTACGCCTGAAATTATGCATATGCTGGGAAAAGTGAGTGATCCTCAAGTTTCTGCAGCAACCGGAAAAGTGCTTTACGGAGTAACATATACTAGTATAGAAGAGAACAAAGGTAACAGAGAGCTATATGTGATGAACATGGATGGCTCTGGAAATACAAAAGTTACAAACTCTCCTAAAAGTGAGGCAAACGCACGTTGGTATAATAATGGTGCAAATGTGTTATTCTTGAGGGGCGGACAAATTTATAGTGCCGATTTTAGCGGAGAGGCGCTTACAAATGAGAAACAAATCTCCAATATTGAGGGTGGAATAGATGCTTTTGAATTAGCTCCTGATCAAAAAATGATCATGTACATTAAATATGTAAAAGCAGATATTAAACCGACAGATGTTTACCCTGATCTTAAAAAATCTACTGGCAAAGTATATACAAACTTAATGTATCGCCACTGGGATCACTTTGTAGAGGAGATTCCTCATACATTCGTAGCTTCTTTCAATGGTAAAGAGGTGGGAGCAGGTACCGATATCTTAGGTAAAGGAGAGGAATTATTCGAACTTCCTACACTACCTTTCGGAGGTCTTGAGCAATTATCTTGGAGCCCGGATAGCAAATATATTGCATACTCATGCAGAAAGCTATCAGGAAAAGATTATGCATACTCTACCAATACAGATATTTATCTATATGATGTTGCAACAAAAGAGACTAAGAATCTTACAAAAGGGATGATGGGGTATGACACAGATCCTAAATTCTCACCTGATGGTAAATACATCGCATTCATAAGCATGGAGAGGAATGGTTATGAGGCTGATAAGAAAAGGCTATTTATTATAAATGTAAAAACAGGAGAGAGAAAAGAGCTTTCAAATGATTATAAATATAATGTTGATGGTTATGTTTGGGGCCCTCAATCGCAAAATATATATTTCAGCTCAATAGTTAATGCCTTAACAGCTCTATTCGAAGTGAATATCAATAAAGTAGGAAATGATAAAATAGCTAATAACGAAGCTACAGGCCCTATCGCAGATGATTACAACTACGGTGAAGGTATAAGAAGAATTACGCCTCAATCACACATATTCGATTTTGATGTTGTTTCACCTATCATAGATGCACAAGGTAATGTAGTGTCATTATTAGGAACAAATAAAAATATGTTGCGTCCTGCTGAGATTGTATCGGTAAATCCTCAAACAGGAGAGTTCACACAATTAACTTTTGAGAACCAAGCAACATTAGCAAAACTAAAAACTCCTACAATCACTCAAAGATGGTTGAAAACAGTTGATGGCAAAAACTTACACGTTTGGGTTTTATATCCGGCAGATTTCGATTCAACTAAAACATACCCAGCTGTAATGATGTGTTTAGGTGGCCCGCAAGGTACAATCAGCCAAAGCTTCTCAACTCGTTGGAATTACAGATTAATGGCTTCAAACGATTATATCGTAGTGTTGCCAAACAGAAGAGGAACAACAGCATTTGGTCAACCTTGGTGTGAGCAAATTTCCGGAGACTACATTGGCTTAAATATGCAAGACTACCTTACAGCAGCTCGTACAATCAAAAATGAGCCTTATGTAAATAAAATTGCAGCAACAGGTGCAAGCTATGGTGGGTACTCAATTTTCTACTTAGCAGGTATCCATAAAAACCTATTCGATGCATTCATCGCACACGCAGGTATCTTCAATCAAGAGCACATGTATATGACAACAGAAGAGCTTTGGTTCCCTCACTTCGATAATGGTGGAGCTCCATGGGATAACAACCCGGTTGCAAAACGTCATTACGAAAACTCAGCGCATAAGCTTGTTAAAAACTGGAACACTCCAATCCTTGTAACTCACGGTGAAATGGATTACAGAGTTCCTGTAGACCAAGGATACGCAGCATACAATGCAGCTCAACTAATGGGAGTAGATTCAAAACTTATCCTTTACCCAGAAGAGAATCACTGGATTATCAGACCTCAAAACTCTGTACACTGGAATAGAGAATTCTTCGCATGGTTAGACAAATACTGTAAGCAATAATACTTGCTCAATTAAATAAAATAGAGAGGCTGTTCAATTTTACTCTGAATGGCCTCTTTTATTCTTATTCAATATGTAACTTTAGATAAACTATGAAAAAACAAGACATAACATTTATTCTTATCACTATAATTCTATTTCTCCCATTTTTCATATTCGAGCCGGTGTATGATTTGTATAAACAAACCAACATGGCGCACCCTTATGTGATGGCATTTATAAAATTTGCATTGTTGGCTACTTATGGCGAAGTGCTTGGGTTGAGAATAAAAGCTGGAGGATATAATCTACAAGGGTTTGGAGTACTCCCAAAAATGATTGTATGGGGTTTCTTAGGGGTATGGATAGCAATAGCGATGAAGACTTTTGCTTTAGGGGCACCTGTGATGGCCGATACCTTAGGCTTAAAAGGGATTGCACCGGCAATGCTAGGGAGCTTCACTTGGCAAAAACTTATCGGAGCGTTCACAATAAGCGTAATGATGAATACCTGTTTCGCCCCCGTATTCATGACCTTTCATAAAATAACAGACACACACATAATTGATAACGGAGGGAGGCTCGCATCGCTTATCACCCCCATTCAATTCGCTAAGATATTACAAAACCTAAATTGGAACGTGCAGTGGAATTTTGTATTCAAAAAAACGATACCATTCTTTTGGATTCCCGCTCACACAATCACTTTTATGCTTGCAGCGCAATATCAAGTGCTATTCGCAGCGGCATTAAGTATCGTACTAGGCTTGATACTATCAATAGCGGCAGTGATGTCAAGAAAAGACTAAAATTATCGACGTTATTGTTTTTTTTGTAATCGTTTGATTATTCGCGCTTTGATAAAATTAGCGTCCCAAGTATCTTCCTCTCTGGTTGGGCTTTAGTTTGAAGCTTGGGGCAGTAACCATATCTGTAGCGAGGTTTCTAGAACGTGGCTAGGTTGATTTTGTATGTTTTGTAGGGAGCTTGGGGCAGTAGATGGCTTGTTGATGGGTTTTCGACACGCTGCTTACTTGATTATCTAGGTAATTCGCAGGGCTTGGGGCGTTACCCCCTCTACAGAGGCACTTTCGACACAAGGCTCCGCCGTTTTCGCCTTCAAATTATCGACGTCGTCATTTTTTTGTAATCGTTTGATAACTTGAGTTTTGATAAAATTAGCGTCGCAAGTATCTTCCTCTCTGGTTGGGCTTTAGTTTGAAGCTTGGGGGCAATACCCCTATCTGCAGCGCGGATTCTCCCTTTCAATTTCGTAGGTGACCTAGGTCGCGAATTTTGATCGAGTGTTGTTGCAGAGGGACAGGGGGTTATAAGGCTCGTGGTGTGTGTATTGCACGAAATTATGCGCGTTTAGAATGTTTGGAATGGGCGATGGGTTACGATTTCGTAGGTGACCTACAAAGCGAAATGCGCACGAGTGATGGTATGGTGCAGTAATCTCTCTGTGGCTGGTTTTCTCTCCCAAAGCTACCCTCCCCTATAATCGTTAAAATTGATAGAGCCTTGTGCGGAAAGTACCCTCACAGTACGTTTTCCACACAAGGCTCAATATATGTCGGCTTTAAAACCTTAATTATTTTGCAGCTACAACTTTTACTAGCTCAATATCAAAAACTAAAGTAGCATAAGGAGGGATAGCTTGTCCGGCACCTCTCTCACCATAAGCTAAATCGTAAGGGATATAAAGCTCCCATTTAGAGCCTTCAGGCATAAGTTGAAGAGCCTCAACCCATCCTGGGATCACTTGAGTAACGCCAAAAGTAGCTGTTTGGTTTCTGTCATAAGAGCTGTCAAACTTAGTACCATCAATTAAGCGACCTTCATAATGGCACTCAACGCTATCAGCAGCAGTAGGAACTTTACCTTTACCCTCTTTGATAACTTTATATTGTAAGCCACTAGGCAAAGTTACAACGCCATCTTTTTTACCATTTTCAGCCAAGAAATTAGCTCCTGCTTCTTTGAAAATCAAAGATTTCTCCTCTTCAAGTTTAGTGAAGAACTCATTAAGGATTTTTTGAGCCTCCTCCGGTGTTATATTGGTATTTGCATCATTCACAACATGCTCTACCCCTTTAATAAACTCAGCAATGTCCAATTTCTTAACACCGCTCACCAAAATATTTTTGGCAATGCTCATACCTAGAGCGTAACTTACTTTCTCCATAATTGAAAATTTATTTATTTATTATCTATTTTTTTGCCACAATGAGGACAAAAAATATCACTATTATCACTAACATTTTTTTTCTGCAATCGGTTCATAAAAGCAGAAGTAACAATCGCAGTTGGGAGGGCGAAAAGCATCACACCAAAAATAGCGGAAAACATACCCAATAGCTTACCCATCCAAGTAATAGGATAGACATCACCATAACCAACAGTTGCAAAGGTAATCAAAGCCCACCAAAATCCCTCTCCTACGTTATCAAATAAATGAGGTTGCGCATCCTTTTCGAGGTAATACATAAGTACCGAGCAAAAGCAAAGTAATATGCCGATACACACATAAGAAGATAACAACTCATTCTTAACTGAAGCAAAAACATCCCTAATCAGAGCAAAAGATCTAGAGTGACGCAGCAACTTAAACACTAAAAATATTCTTGCAATATCAAACGCTGCTGTATTCTCATTATGATAAGCCAAAGACAAAACAAAAGGGAGTATAGATATAAAATCTATAAGGCCATAAAAAGAGAAAATATATTTGAAATAAGATTTATACTCTTTTACTTGTGGGAATGTAGTTGGAGCTGATACTATCCTGAGAAGATATTCAAGCGTAAAAATAAAAGCAGAAAAGAAAGTGATACTTTGAGCTAGCCCAAAGTAACTCTTAAACTGCTCATATGAGAACATGATACTTGCAATTAAATCAATAATAATAAGTATTCCGATGCCCCAACGGAATAATCTACTCAAAAAAAACTTATGAATCAGATCAATTGAATGTGTCATATTTTTGTAATCTCAGTATTAATTCTATCCAGTACCTCTAAAATAAGATCTTTAGATGTGCCTACATTCATTCGCATATAACCCTCACCCTCTAGCCCAAATGTTGCTCCATCATTAAAAGCGACAGATACATTATTAACAAAAAAATCACAAAGAGGTTGTTTTTTCTTCTCTAATAGCAGTGATTGTAACTTTCTACAATCCAACCATACTAAGAAAGAAGCCTCAGGAATGACAGGAACTATCAAATCTCCAAAATTAATTTTGCAGTAATCTTTTATAGTTAAGATATTATGCTCAATGTACCTCAACATCTCTAACCTCCAATCGTTACAATAATAAAAGGCTGCCATAGCCCCTAATGTTGCAAAAATAGTTGGAGAGTTTAGCTCGTTTACTGTGAGCCAATAATAAAACCCTTCTCTGATTTTACTATTAGGGATATAAGCATAAGAACTTACCACCCCCGCCATATTGAAAGTTTTAGAAGGTGCTCCAAAAGTAATAGAAATATCTGCTGCCGTTTGGGAAACAGAGGCGAAAGGAATATGTTTGTTACCCCATAGAGGCATATCTGCATGAATTTCATCTGATACTACCAAAACATTAAACTCAGCACATATTTGAGCCAATTGGTCAAGCGTTTCTCTATCCCATATCACTCCTGCAGGATTATGAGGGTTTGATAATAATAAAACCTTTATGTTGTTATTACTCTCTAAGATAGATCTTAATGATTTGAAATCCATCTCATAGCTATCTGCCGTGCGAATAAGAGGATTGAAAAAGACCTCTCTATCATTTCCTTTGGGAAGATTGATAAAAGGGGGATAAATAGGGGGTTGAACTATAATTCCATCCCCTTTATTTGTGAAATAATTAACCACATAGCCAATCCCCTTGACAATGCCGGGAATAAAAGTTAGCCACTCTCTTTTTACATCATATCCTTGAATATTCTTTATCCAGTTTACTAAGCAGGGGTAATAATTATCTGGGATATGATTATATCCTAAGGCTCCATAATCAATTGCCCCTTTTAAAGCATCTCTGATTGGAGAAGGGGTTTCGAAATCCATATCTGCTACCCACATAGGAATTAAATCTCTCTTTGGAAAATAATTTTGGAGAGCATCATACTTAATAGAGTATGTGTTTTTTCTGCAGGAAAGTTTCATAAGAATATCAT
>CAZYQA010000015.1:0-17280 GCA_964649555.1 uncultured Muribaculaceae bacterium | reverse complement strand
AACCTAATTCAATCATGAAAATTAAGATTAACCTAGTGCTGCATTAATAATTCAAAATAATCAGGTTTTTAACCTAAATAATTTAATAATCAATACCTAAAATTACCAATGATGAAAAGTAAATTTCTGGATTTTAGAGCTATGCTATTGTTACTTAGTGTATTTTTTACGCTTAGTATGGCTGCACAAACATCCATTCAGGGTGTTGTCTTGGACTCTTCTGGAGAGCCGTTGATTGGCGCTTCTATAAGAGAAAAAGGCGTTAATGGGGGAGGAACTGCCACCGATCTTGATGGCAAATTTGATTTAAAGGTAACCTCTACTCGATCTGTTTTAATCGCATCTTACGTCGGAATGAAAAGCAAAGAAGTAAAGTTAGATGGTAAGAAAGATGTATCTATTACATTAGAGAATTCTGATGTTAATTTAGATGAAGTTGTTGTTGTTGGTTATGGTACTGCCAAAAGGGTCGATATTACCGGTTCTGTGGCATCACTTACTCCTGAACAAATGAAGGAAGGTATCGTAACCAATGCCGATCAAATGCTTCAAGGAAAAATTGCCGGGGTTCAAGTAACTCAAAACTCTGGTGCCCCTGGAGCTGCTACATCAATTCGCATTCGTGGAGCAAGTTCTATTAATAGTTCTAATGAACCGTTATACGTAATTGATGGCATCCAAATGTCTGGTGCAGGTGGCAATGTTGGTGGATTCTCTTGGGCTGGTGGTAGCGATGGTCAGACTAAAACTAACCCATTAGCTACGATTGCACCTTCTGACATTGTAAGTATCGATGTATTAAAAGATGCATCTGCTTGTGCAATATATGGAGCTGCCGGTGCTAATGGTGTTGTAATAGTTACTACTCGTCGTGGACAAGCTGGCAAGGCTAATGTAAACTTTGAGGGTTATGTTGGTTGGCAACAAGCAGGGAAACGACTTAAAATGATGGATCTTCCTGAATATGCTCAGTATCAAAAAGAATTACACAATGAAGGTGTATTGAATATTTTAAATGATACATATAAAGATCCTTCAATACTTGGGGCTGGAACTGATTGGCAAGATGAAATATTCCGCACTGCATTTATGCAAAGTTACCAGTTAAGTCTAACTGGAGGTAACGATAAAGTTAGATACGCTGCATCTGGAGGTTGGATGAGCCAAGATGGTATTATAATAGGATCTGATTTTAATCGTTTCAATAGCCGTTTTGCAATTGATTCTAATTTCACGAAGTGGATGAAATTAGGTGGACAATTAGCATATACAAGAACTAATGAAAAAATCACACTTAATGATGGTAGCGATGGTATCATTATGCAATCAATGACCATGCAACCTGATATCCCAGTTTATGATTTTGATGGAAACTTTGCTGGTCCCACTAATACTTCTGGCTCTTCGAAATGGAATCCGGTAGCTCTTGCTCTTGAAAAGAATAATACCTTGTTACGTCAGCGAGTTATGGGTAACTTCTATTTGAATATAGATTTCCTAAAATACTTCACTTTCCGTGCTGAATATGGATTTGATGCATCTAATAATTTAAATAAATCTTATGTGCCTCGTTATGAATTCGGAGCTATTTCTAACGATATAAATCAAATTTACCAGAAAGAAGAAAATTCACTTTTTTGGGTACAAAAAGATTATGTAACATATCATCAAAAATTCAAGGAAAAGCATGACTTACAAGTTATGGCAGGCTTTGAGGCTTCTAAGAGTTCATGGGAAGGTTGGTCTCTTCAAAAGAAGAATCTTACTACAGATGATATTCCTGTAATTGGTTCTGATGGTGATTATGTTCAAAATACGGCATGGAAAGATGTGGCTACTGTAGCTTCATTCTTCGGACGTGTAAACTATAGCTACGACGATCGTTACTTATTAACATTCACAATGCGTGCTGATGGATCATCAAAATTCGGTCCAGAGAACAAATGGGGATATTTCCCATCAGTAGCACTTGCTTGGAGAATAAAACAAGAGAAATTCTTGCAAGATGTTGAATGGCTTAATAATTTGAAACTTCGTTTAGGGTATGGAGAGGTTGGTAATGCTAACATTGATACATACATGTACGGATCGGCAATGTTGACTTTGGCGACTCCTATGGGTACTGCCTTTGTTGTTAAAAACATTTCCAATCCAAAACTTAAATGGGAATCGTCTGAGCAATTTAATGCTGGTGTTGATTTTGCAGCATTCAATAATCGCCTTGAATTAACTGTTGATATTTATAAAAAGCAAACTAAAGACTTGCTTCTAAAAATGTTTGTACCTACTTATATCGGTGGAGCTAATTGGGATAATATACAACCGCCTTACGCTAATATTGGTAAAACTCAGAATACTGGTGTTGATGTTTCAATCAATACAAGAAATATAGTTACAAAAGATTTTACTTGGAGAACTAACTTAACTCTATCTCATAACAAGAATAAGGTAGTTTCATTAAATGATAATTCTCAAATTTTATGGGGTAGTTTAGATTGGTGGTCGGAATTCCAAACAGCTACAATGATTACAGCCGGACAACCAATGGGCGTGTTCTATGGATATCAAGTAGACCGTATATTTGTCGATAAGGATGATATTTTAAATTCACCTGTTCAAGTTTCAAATAATGATGCTACAAATCCAAAGAATGTTGTTAATGCAACCACTGGAGTATGGGCTGGTGATATCAAATTCAAAGATCTTGATGGTAATGGAGTTATCGACGAAAAGGACCAAACAATAATTGGAGATCCTAATCCAGATTTGACTTTCGGATTTACTAATACTTTCAATTATAAAAATTGGGATATGACACTTGTATTGACAGGTGCAATTGGTGGCGATATCTTGAATTTTGCACGATATAAAACCGAAGCATTAAATAGCCTTTGGGATAATCAATCTTCGGATGTGTTGTCACGTGCAATGTATGGATATCGTGATGGAAATTCTGCTAACAAATCGGCCGACAACGTATATATCATTAATCCAGAATCTGATATTCCTCGTTTTAGCAGTCTTGACGTAAATAGAAATAATCGTATGAGTGACCGTTGGATTGAAGATGGTTCATATCTAAGAATCCAAAATATTTCTATAGCTTATAATTTCTCCAAATCTTTAATAGGAAAGATAGGGTTACAAAATGCTCGTGTTTATTTCAATGTTCAAAACTTATACACTTTTACGAAATATAAAGGGTTCGATCCTGAAATTGGTGCCTTTAACCAAAGTGCATTAAAGCAAAATATTGATATGGGTCGTTATCCTACTCCTCGTACTTATACTCTAGGCGTGAGTCTTAATTTCTAACCTTTAGAAAATAAATATTAACATGAGAAAATATTTTAAATCAACAATAATTTCTGTGGCTCTTCTTGTGAGTTTGTCAAGTTGTAATGACTTCTTAACCCATGATCCCGAAGATCAAATTGTAATAGAAAATTATTATACAAGTGCTTCTATGATCAGAGCCAATACTGCTGCGTTATATTCTGCTAAAGAATGGCTTGATTTTGATCACAATTTCCAATGGAAGTTTGATATGTTAAGTGGGGATATGTTTTATACCTACGACCAAGAAGGACAATTCTATTATGGAACATTCTCAAGTGGTAACACATACTTAAGAGAAGGCTGGCAAGGATTGTATAATGTAATTGCAGTTGCTAATTCGATAATAAACGATATGCCAAGTGCTGCAAGTGCTAATGGCGTAGCTCAGGCTGATATTAATCAAGGATTGGCTGAAGCTCGTTGTGTGAGAGGTATTTGCTACTTCCTTTTATCTCAATATTGGGGTGATGTGCCTATTATTGAGAATAACTCGGAAATGATTTCAAATGGCAATATTCAGGTGCCACGTAATACTCGCAACAGTGTGTATAATTTTACTGAACGCGATTTGAAATATGCAGCATCAACATTAAAAGGAACCGATGCTCAACCTGGACGTGCAACTAAGTGGACTGCTCTTGGAATGTTATCTAAGTTATATCTCACTATGGCTTCTCATAAAGAAAGAACCGATCGTGCAGATCTATATCAAAAAGCTAAGGATGCTGCTCATGAAGTTATATTTAATAGTGGTCTTCCTAATCCTAAAACTTTAGATTATAGTACTCTTTGGGATATAAATTCTAATAATGGTCCAGAATCTCTATTCGCTATCCAATGTATGGTATATGGGTATGGTTACGGTAATGGACGTAATTGTGCTTGGTCAAGAAGTTCTGTAATTGCAGATCAAACTTGGGGAGGTGGAAAAGGTCCTACAATTTCACTTCAAAAACTTTATGAGCCTGGTGATAAACGTGCCAAGTGGGTATTTATGACCAATAATTATAACTATCCAAATATCTGTAAAGCTGATGGTGGATATACTTATAAACTTGTATCCCGTGATGATGCTGGTACTATAATTGAAGACAGAAATGAAATGTTAGCTCATATCAAGAAATATGTAATTGGTAAGTCTGCCGATGTCGATGGTGGTGTAGGTCCGTCTCAGGATGCTGCCAACAATATTTATGTGCTTCGTTTGTCGGATATATATTTCGTTTATGCTGAAGCTGTACTTGGACTTGATGCTTCAACAAGCGATGCTACCGCATTGCAATGTATTAATGATGTTCGTGAACGTGCAGGACTTCTTAATGGATTGCGCTCAATAACTTTCACTGATATCTTAAATGAACGTCGTCGTGAATTTGCAATGGAAAGTAACAACTGGTTCGATGTGCTTCGTTACTATTATCGCGATCAAGATGCTGCCGTTCAATATCTTAATGATATGAAACGTAATCTTGTATATGTACAAAAAGATGGCGTTACAGTGGCTCAGGAAAATAGTATGGATTCTTATCGTATTGCTGATGGTGTTGATCAAGGTGGGTTAAATACTATTACTCTAACTAAGAATAGTATGATAATGCCTATCCCTGCCTCTGTATTGACTACATCTCCACAATTGGCGAATGATCCTGTAGAAAAAGAATTTAAAGACTAATTATGACTCTTAATAACATGAAACAGTATATTAATTCAATACTAGCTGCAGTATGTGTTCTTGTAGCAACACTTGTTACATCGTGCAACACTACTGATGCTGAAAAAGATGAAGGTAAAACTCCTTATATCGAATATGTGAGAGTTTGCGAACCTACACAAAGCGATTCGCTATTGGTAGCAGCTCCTATGGGACAAAAAATTGCTCTTATTGGTAATAATTTTGGTGATGTGGATCAAATATGGTTTAATGATCAAAAGGCATTACTAAATCCTACTCTTATAACAAGTAACGCAATCATAGTAGAAATACCAAATGTAATTCCTACCGATGTTAATAATAAAATGACTCTTATTACCAGTAAAGGAATTACTTATGCATATGATTTTAGTGTTATAGTGCCAAATCCAGTAATAAAGAGCATTTCTTGTGAATATGCTAAGGCTGGTGACCAGCTAACAATTTATGGTGATTATTTCTTGGAACCTCACGTTTATTTCTCTGAGAATATAGAAGCTGAGATAGTAGATTTTGCTAAGACATATATCACTTTTAAAGTGCCTGAAAATGCAACTGAAGGATATTTTACAGTAAAATCAATGTATGGATCTACTCGTTCTTCATTCAGATATTTAGATACAACTGGATTGATAATGAATTTTGACGATGGATATGCTAATCCATGGGGTAAAGGTGTAATTGGAAGCCAAGATGGTATTTCTGATAATTACTTATGGATGAAGGCTACTTCTTTAGGTGGCTGGAGTTGGCAAGATGCTCTAATGTATGGATATTGGGCTTCCGCTCCTACTGCTCATGGAAACAAACCAATAGCAACGGGAGATATTACTAAGTTAGCCCTTAAGTTTGAAGCTAATATTATTTCATGGTCGGATGTGCCTATGTTATTTTGGTTTGCTAAATACAATGCTGATGGTGGTATTAGCCCTGATGATAGTTATGCACAAGCCCATTGGAAACCTTGGTTCAAGAATGGCGAAAAAGTTCAAGCTTGCACTAATGGTTGGGTTACCATTACTATTCCATTAACTGATTTCAAATATAATAAGGAAGAGTCGGCTAACAACCTTACAATAGGGGATATCAGCCAATATACAGACCTAAATATAATGATGTTTGGTGCAGCTGATGGACCTTCTGATGTGGATATACGTATGGATAATTTCCGTATCGTGAGTATTGAATAACTTTAAATTGAATTAACAATGAAAAATATAAGAAAAATACAAAGCATGATGCTTATCGCCTTAATGGCGATAAGCTCAGTGCTCGCATTAACATCTTGTGAGGATGATGAATTGAATGCTGTGCAACTCCATTCTTTCGGGCCATCTCCAGTGCTTAGAGGTGAAACTATCAAGATTATAGGTTGCGACCTCAAAAAGGTTACCAAAGTCGAATTTCCAGTTGGTATTGATGTAACCGAGTTTGAGTCTCAGGATAATAACGAAATAATAGTAAAAGTACCTCAAGAAGTTGTTCCTGGTAAAATAAAAATTATTTTTTCAGGAGGTGAAATTACTTCTAAAACTCTTCTTACTTTCAAAGAGCCTATTTCCGTGGAATCAGTTTCTCCTATGTCGGTTACTCCTGGCGATATTGTAACAGTAAAAGGTGATTATCTGTATAATATAGCTGAAATAAAATTTGCAAACGGTGTGTCTATTAATACCGATAATTTTTTAACGCAAACTCGCAAAGAGCTTACATTTAAGGTTCCTGTAAATGCGTTAAGCGGTAAGATTACTTTCAGCGATGGTAACGAATGGTTACTTGAATGGAAAGAAGAGATGAATATTGCAAATGCTTCGATTGATGGTGTTTCTTCAACAGAAGTTAAAGAGGGTGACCAATTTGTAATTAATGGTAGTAACCTTCAACTTGTAAGTAAGGTTATATTCCCAGGCGAAATTGAATCTGCATTTACAGTTTCTGCTGATGGAAAAGCCTTAACTACTACAGTTCCTAAAGAAATTTGCTCTGGCGTTGTTACTATTGAATTATTCTCAGGACTGAAAATTTCTACCCCCGAGATAAAAGTTCCAACTATTTCGTATACCTCTATTTCGCCTCGTAAGGATATAAAGGTTGGTGATAATATTACAATCTCAGGTACTAATTTAAATTTAGTACAATCCATAATTGTACCAGGTGAAATAGCTCTTGATAAAAACGGATTTACAGTTTCTGCTGATGGTAAATCAATTTCTCTTGTATTGCCTTCGGGTGCAATCGATGGTAAATTCCAATTAATACAAAACAAGAACATTCAGTTATCTACTGATGCTATATCAATGAAGAAAACTGGTAATACAATCTGGTCTGGCTCAGTATATCTTGGTAATTGGGAGAAAAACATAGTGCTTGATGCTGATGGTTGTAGCAAATTTGCGACTGGAGGTACTGTTACCATAGAGTTTGCAAACGATCTTTCGCTTGGATGGTGGCAATTAAAATTCTCTGATGCCAAGGATTGGAATCCTATTTCAAGTATTCCTGCATCAGACATGAATGCATATCAATGTGTGGATATGGCTAAGGATCAAAATGAATATACATTTAAATTAAATGCTACTGATGCTACATTGTTAAAACAAACAGGGTTGGCTATAAGTGGATGCAATTTAACTGTTAAATCAATTTCTTATATGGCTCCGGGTGAAACTATTTGGACTGGTAACCTTGTTATGGATGGCGGATGGGGTGCTAATGCGGTGATTGATGCTTCTGCTTGCTCAGGAATTCAAGGCGGTGGTACTTTGACATTTAAATTAAAGGAAGATATTAGTTCAACTTATTGGCAAATAAAGGTTTGTGACGCCGGATCTTGGAGCGTACTTCCTGGAATGCCTTCTGATGATCTTAATGATTATGGTTGTGTAGATCTAAAAGAAGGAGCTACAAGTTACTCATTTGTAATAAATGACAGCGATGCTGCATTGGTACGTTCAAAAGGTATTGCACTGAGTGGTTGTTGGTGTACTGTTACCGAAGTAGTATATAGTAAATAAAAATAACTAATAAACGAAAATATGAAGAGTATAGGAAAATTGATTCCATTTTTGATGTTTAGCATCATATTGTTTTCATGTGGTAATAGTGGTGATGGAAATCCAGTTCCTACCATAAAAGTGATTTCTTCTTCAATCTCTGATAATGCTGAAGTTGATGCTTCGTCAACATCCTTTATTAAGATTACTTATTCCGTGCCTATAAAATTAGGTACTGAAGCAATAACTCTTAATGGAGCTCAGCTCATAGGAAGTATATCTAATATGGTATTAAATTTACCTGTAAATTTAATTGATGGAACTAACTATACTTTATCTATCCCTGCAAAAGCAATATTAATGAATGGAGCTACCAATGCTTATGCACCTTCCTATACTCTTCATTTTTCAACAAAAGGAAATATAATTAGTCAGATTTCTCCATTAACTAATGCCTCTCCATCTAAGGAAGCTAAAAATGTATATGATTTTTTGATTTCTCAATTTGGAAAGAAAACGCTTTCGGGGGCCATGGCTGATGTTAATAATAATAATAAGTTTGCTGATTGGGTGTTTAACGCAACCGGCAAGTATCCTGCCTTAACGTGCTATGATTTTGTTCACCTGGCTTATTCTCCTGCTAATTGGATAGACTACAGCGATATTTCTCCTGCAACTACGCAATGGCAAAATAATGGATTAGTAGCCTATATGTGGCATTGGAACGTGCCTTCAAATGAAAATGACCCTATCGATGCATTCGGGTTTTATACCCCTAATGCTAACAATGGTAAAGGCGAAACTTCCTTTGATATTCGTGAGGCTTTAAAAGATGGGACATGGCAGAATAAAGTTATTCTTAAGGATATTGAAAAGGTGGCCGGATACTTAAAGTTATTACAAGATAAGAATATCCCAGTTATTTGGCGCCCTCTACATGAAGCGGCAGGAAATTATCGTTGGGGTGCTTGGTTTTGGTGGGGACGTTATGGAACAGATTATACGAAACAACTATGGAAGCTATTATATGATAAGCTTGTAAAAGAATATAAACTAAACAATTTGATATGGGTGTGGACTGTGCAAGTTGAACGAGATGGAGATACAGTCCTCGATGGTTACGAGGGCCAAATATCATCGGCATATCCTGGCGATGATTATGTAGATATTGTTGCTGCTGACATATATGCAAGTAATAATAATTCACAAATTAATGTATTCAATGCACTTAAAACACTTACACAAGGTAAAAAACTTATTGCTCTTGCTGAAACTGGCATAATTCAAGATCCTGATAAATGTTTTGCTGCTGGCGATACTTGGTCTTGGTTTATGGAATGGTATGCTAATGGCATTAATGATGCCGACTCTAAAGATGCTTTTGGAAATACTAAAGATTACTGGAAGCAGATTATGAATAACAAATATATCATTAATCGCGAAAATATGCCCAATCTTAAATAAAGACATATGTTAAATATAAGAAAGATATTTTGTTTCACATTAGTTACTACACTATGTGCAACTTGTTTTGGAAATAAATACGATATGCTATATAAGAATCCAAATGCCCCTGTGCAAGAGAGAGTAAATGATTTACTATCAAGAATGACTCTTGAAGAAAAAGTAGGTCAAATGAATCAATATGTGGGGGTAGAACATTTTAGATCGAATTTAGGATCTCTCAAAGAAGAGGACATGAAAAATAATACTGCTCAAGCCATATATTCTGGATACATGCCTGAGGATCTTGAGAAATGGACACAGCAGGGTTTGGTCGGTTCATTCTTGCATGTGCTGACACTTAAAGAAGCAAATCATTTACAAGATTTAGCTATGAAAAGCAGATTACAGATTCCAATAATTTTTGGTATTGATGCTTTACATGGTAATGCTAATGCTCCTGACAACACTGTGTATCCTACTAACTTAGGGCTTGCCTGCTCTTTTGATTTGGATATGGCATATAAAATAGCTCGTCAAACGGCTGCTGAAATGCGTGCCATGAACATGCATTGGACATTTAGTCCTAATGTTGAAGTCGCAAGAGATCCCAGATGGGGGCGCTGTGGCGAAACCTTTGGAGAAGATCCTTATTTAGTTTCGTTAATGGGTGTTGAGTTAGTTAAAGGACTTCAAGGTAACTTGAATAGTAACAAAGATGTTGTAGCTTGTATAAAGCATTTTGTCGGTGGAGGAGAATCTCTAAATGGTACTAACGGTGCTCCTCTGGATGTCTCTGAGAGAACCTTGAGAGAAGTATTTTTACCTCCATTTAAAGCTGGAGTTGATGCCGGTGCTGTAACATTAATGACTTCGCATAATGAGGTTAATGGCATTCCTGCACATGAGAACGAATGGCTTATGGAAGATGTATTGCGTAAAGAGTGGAATTTTAAAGGATGGATTGTAAGTGACTGGATGGACATCGAACATATGTATGATTTGCATGCAACTGCACCATCTATCAAAGAAGCTTTTTATCAAAGCATTATGGCTGGTATGGATATGCACATGCATGGTATTAAATGGAACGAAGATGTATGTGAATTGGTAAGAGAAGGTCGAATACCCGAATCAAGAATTGATGAATCTGTTCGAAAGATTCTTACTACAAAATTCGAACTTGGTTTATTTGAAAATCCTTTTGCTGATGAAAAGACATCTATGGATGTTCGTCTTTCCCCGGAACATCGCAAAACTGCCCTCGATGCTGCACGTAATTCTATTGTTTTGTTAAAGAATACAGGAATATTACCTCTCCAGGCCGGTAAATATAAGAATATAATGATTACTGGAATAAATGCCAATGACGAAAATATACTTGGAGATTGGTCGGCATCACAAAACCCGGAAAATGTGGTCACAGTTTTGGAAGGTATAAAGAGCGCTGATCCTAATGCTAATATATCTTTTGTAGATCAAGGATGGGACCCGCGCAATATGGATCCTGCAAAAGTGAAAGAGGCTGCAGATATGGCTGAAAAATCAGATCTTAATATAGTCGTTGCTGGTGAATATATGATGAGATGGAGATGGACTGAAAGAACTGGTGGTGAAGATACCGACAGAAGTGATATTGACTTAGTTGGATTGCAAAATGAATTAATCCAAAAAGTAGCTCAGAGTGGAAAACCTACAATCTTAATTCTTATAAATGGTCGTCCTCTTGGTGTAGAATGGGCAGCCGAGAATCTCCCTGCAATTATTGAAGCATGGGAACCTGGAATGGCCGGGGGTACTGCGATAGCTGATATTATTTATGGTAATGTTAATCCGAGTGCAAAACTTGCTATTACAATTCCTCGTCATGTAGGACAAATCCAAATGATATACAATCACAAGCCTTCTATGTATTTTCATCCTGTGGTTGTTAATTCAAATTCTCCGTTGTATCCATTTGGATACGGATTGTCTTATACAACTTATAAATACGATAATTTAAAATTAAGTTCAGATACGATATCCAAAAGTGGATCAATTGAAGCGATGATAGATATAACCAATACTGGAAATAGGGAAGGTGTTGAAATCGCACAAATGTATATTCGCGACGTGTTTAGTAGCGTAACTCGACCGATAAAAGAATTAAAAGATTTTGCTCGTGTAAGTTTAAAACCAGGCGAAACGAAAACAGTGAAATTTTCAATCACCCCTGATAAATTGACATTCTTGGATAAAAATATGAATCCAATTATTGAACCTGGAGATTTTAAAGTTATGATAGGATCTTCAAGTGATGATAAAAATTTAATATCTAAAAGTTTTAATGTTAAATGATAATGAGAAGATTTTCAGTAATAGCGATTGCTTTATCGATGGTTGCATATTCTTTTGCCGATACGATTAAAATAAATACTCCTGCTCAGAATTTAATTAATCGGTTGCAGAAGGTTGAATCTAAGGGCGTTGTGGCTTTTGGTCATCATGATGATACAGCTTATGGACACTCTTGGGTAGATGAATCTGGCAGATCGGATGTGAAAGAGGTGTGCGGAGATTATCCTGCTATTATGGATTGGGATTTGGGTTTAATTGAGCTTAACAGTTCTAAAAATTTAGATGGTATCGAATTTTCCAAAATGAGTGCCGAATGTACTAATCACGATATAAGAGGTGGAATTAATTCTTTTAGTTGGCATTTAAAAAATCCTTCAACTGGTGGTGATTCCTGGGATTGTTCTGATTCGCTTACAGTACATAAAGCTGTAACGTTAGGCACAGCAGAGAATGATACTTTAAGAAGTTGGATTTCAAATGTAGCTGACTATATTTTGACTTTAAAGGATAAAAATGGGAATTATCTTCCAGTAATATTCCGTCCTTGGCATGAGCACACGGGGTCTTGGTTTTGGTGGGGAAAAAATTATGCATCAATCGAAGACTATAAAAAACTCTGGAATTTAACAAGAGAAATATTTGATGCAAAAGGAGTAAATAATGTAGTTTGGGCTTATTCTCCAGATAAAATAAAGAATTCTGAAGAATATATGGAACGCTATCCAGGCGATAACCTCATAGATATAATGGGGACTGATATTTACCACTTTAATGGTGCAGATGGCTTGAGCGACTTTATTTCAAGTGCGAATAAACAACTTAGTGCGGCACAAAAATATGCAAAAGAGAGAAATAAAATATTGGCTTTAACAGAAACCGGATCTGAAGGAATTCCTATGAATAATTGGTGGACAGAAGTACTACTTCCATTGATTTCTAAATATCCCGTAACCTATGTGGTAGTTTGGCGCAATGCTCACGATAAGCCCAATCACTTTTATGCTCCATATCCAGGTCATGCTTCTGTAAAGTCGTTCTTAGAGTTTTATAATAATCCAAAAACTATTTTCAATAGAGAAATAAATAATATAAAATAACAAACATAATAATATACATGATGAATATTTTTGAACAAAGGAAGAAATTTATCGAAGATAAATATGAGACTATTATATCAAGAAAAAATACTCTGATTGAGGGAAATGGAATTTTTGAACGCTATGTAAATCCCATACTCACAGCAGAAATGATTCCTCCTTTCTGGAAATATGATTACGATGAAAAAACTAATCCATATTTTATGGAACGGATAGGAATAAACGCAACGCTTAATTCTGGGGCTATAAAATGGAACGATAAATATGTATTAATGGTACGTGTTGAAGGTAGCGATCGTAAGTCTTTTTTCGCTCTTGCTGAATCTCCAAATGGTATCGATAATTTCCGCTTTCTCAATCATCCTGTAACGATTGCTGATACTGATAATCCTGCTACCAATATCTACGATATGCGTCTAACCAAGCACGAAGATGGTTGGGTATATGGATTGTTTTGCGTAGAACGTCATGATGATTCTTTATCTGATGATTTATCTGCTGCTACAGCTACCTGTGGAATTGTAAGATCTAAGGATCTTATTAATTGGGATCGCCTGCCTGATTTGAAAACAAAAAGTCAACAAAGAAATGTTGTGCTTCACCCTGAATTCATTCAAGGGAAATACGCTCTTTATACTCGTCCTCAAGATGGGTTTATTAATGCTGGAAGTGGTGGCGGAATAGGTTGGGCTTTGGTGGATGATATCACTAATGCCGAAGTAAAAGAAGAAACTATTATTGACGAGCGATTCTATCATACTATTAAAGAAGTCAAAAATGGAGAAGGACCGCATCCAATAAAAACTTCTAAGGGTTGGTTGCATCTTGCTCATGGAGTGAGAGGTTGTGCTTCTGGTTTGCGATATGTGCTTTACATGTATATGACTGCTCTTGACGAACCCTGGCATAAGATTGCTTCTCCGGGTGGATATTTGATGGCTCCTGTGGCTGAAGAGTATATAGGAGACGTTATGAATGTATTATTTACAAATGGATGGATAGCTGATGAAGATGGCAAGGTATATATATATTATGCGTCTAGCGATACTCGTATGCATGTTGCTACATCTACCATTGACCGTTTAGTAGATTATTGTATGAATACTCCAGCCGATAAGTTAACTACTACAGAATCGGTAAATACATTAAACAAGTTGATTAATAAGAACTTAGAAATATTAGGAAACAAGCTTTAATGCTTGTTTCCGTATTCTTTAAAAAATTTAATACCATGGTATCTTTAAAAGAAAAAATCGGATATGGATTTGGTGACATGGCATCTTCTACTTTTTGGAAGATATTCAGTGCATATTTAATGATATTCTATACCGATATTTTTGGGTTGGGTGCGGCTGCGGTTGGAACAATGTTCCTTGTAACCAGAATATGGGATTCTGTATTTGATCCGATTGTAGGTGTGGTTTCGGATAGAACTTCATCAAGATGGGGTAAATTTCGCCCATATATTCTATATCTGGCAATCCCATATGCAATTATGGGGGTCCTTACTTTTTATACACCAAATTTTGGACACACAGGAAAACTTATATATGCCTACATAACTTATTCATTGATGATGATGATATATTCATCAATTAATGTCCCTTATGCTTCTTTATTGGGGGTTATGAGTCCAGATCCGAAGGATAGAAACACATTATCAACTTATAGAATGATGTTTGCTTTCATTGGTAGCTTTTTAGCATTATTGTTATTTGAACCTCTTGCAAACTTATTTACTGGAAATATCTCTAATTTATCTCCTGAATTAATAACCCAGGCGAAACAGCATGGTTGGATGATGTCAATGGTAGTAATGGGTGTTATATGTGCAGTACTATTCTATTTCTGCTTTTCATTTACAAAAGAGAACGTAAAACCAATTAAGAACAAACAGAATTCTTTAAAGACTGATTTAAAAAATTTAGCTCATAACTCTCCGTGGTGGATTTTATTGGGTGCGGGTATTTTTACCCTCGTATTCAACTCCGTGAGAGATGGTGCTGCGGTTTTCTATTTTAAATACTTTATCAATGAGGATTCATTCGAAACGGTAACTCTTTTTAGTATGTCCTTTATGATGAGTGGTATCTACCTGGCTCTCGGACAATTTGCTAATATTATTGGTGTGCTGGGTGCAGCGCCATTAAGCAATAAAATAGGAAAAAAGAAAACTTTTGCCTTGGCAATGGGGATAGCAGCTGGATTGAGCATAATTTTCTATTGGTTCGGACGTGAGCAGATTGTTATGATTTTTATATTCCAGATTCTGATAAGTATTTGTACTGGAAGTATATTCCCATTATTATGGTCGATGTATGCCGATTGTGCTGATTATTCCGAATATAAAACTGGGAATAGAGCTACAGGTCTCATTTTTAGTGCATCATCAATGACTCAAAAGTTTGGATGGGCGATAGGTACGTCTGTTACCGGTTGGTTGTTGGCTTACTTTGGATTTGAAGCTAATCAAATTCAAAGTGAATACACTATTCATGGAATTAGAATGTTTTTAAGCTGGATACCTGCTTTGGGGGCTGTTCTATCAATGATATTCATTATTTTTTATCCTTTAAGTGAAAAGAAAATGAAGAATATAACAAGTCAGCTTAAAATTCAAAGAGAACAATTGGCAGAGGATGAAATTGATAATCCTGAAATAATATAGGTTTATTATGGTAAAGAAGATTGAGATTTTGTGCACTGAATTAAAGGAAAATTTAGTTTCTAATATTCTTCAATATTGGATGACTAAAATGGTTGATCCTAATGGTGGATTCTATGGCGAGAGAGATGGCAATGATATGTTAGTTTTGAATGCTCCCAAAGGAGCTATCTTAAATGGCAGATTATTATGGACTTTTGCTGCTGCATATAGAACTACTCGTGATAATAAATATCTTGAGATGGCTAATCGTGCCAAACGCTATATATTAGATAATTTCTACGATAATAAATTTGGTGGTATATATTGGTCGGTAGATTCAAATGGAAATCCCTTAGACACAAAAAAGCAATTTTATGCCATAGGGTTCGTGATATATGGATTAAGCGAACTTGTGAGAGCTAACGGTGACCCTGAAGCGTTAGAATATGCAAAACGCTTATACTATGATATTGAATGCCATAGCCATGATTTCAAAAAGGGAGGATATATAGAGGCTTGCACACGAGATTGGAGCGTGATTGAGGATATGAGATTGAGCGAGAAAGATGCTAATGAGAAGAAAACGATGAACACTCATCTTCATATCATAGAACCTTATACTAATTTGTATAGAGTCTGGGAAAGTGATGAATTAAAAGACTCAATTCGTAAATTGCTCAATTTGTTTTTAGATAAAATTGAAAATCCTGTTACTCATCATTTAGGACTTTTTTATGATGAAGACTGGAATAGGCAAGATAATATCATATCATACGGACACGATATAGAGGCTTCTTGGTTGCTATTAGAAACCGCTGATGTACTTGGCGAGAAATCAATATATAACAAAACACTGAAGCATACTTATAAAATAGCTAAGGCTGCTTTAGATGGACGAATGGCTGATGGTTCAATGGTTTACGAGTGTCATAATAATGGAATGTTTGACAACGAACGTCATTGGTGGGTACAAGCAGAATGTGTAATTGGGCTTATATATCTATATAAATATCACAAAGAATCAAATGCTTTGGATAAAGCCATTGAAACATGGAATTTCATAAAATCTAAACTCGTTGATGATGAACATGGCGAATGGCACTGGAGCATTCTTAATGATGGTTCAATAAACTATAAGGATGATAAGGCTGGATTTTGGAAATGTCCCTATCATAATAGCCGAATGTGTATGGAGGTAATCAGAGTACTTTCTAAATAATCTAAAATGTGAATTTAGCACCATCTAAATTTAAGCCAATACTTAAAAGCATATTGAATGGTGCTAATAAGATAGCACAATTTAAATGCAAAAATCTCCCAGCTTTCAAATGTGGGTGAAAGCTGGGAGATTTCTGTCGTAAAGAACAATGAGTCTAATATCTCCGAGCGCAGCGATAAGAATTAAAGTTACACCAGCTTAATGATAAGTATCAGAGAATGTAGTAGGCAAAAAAAATAATGAAGTTTGGAAATTATTGCTGTCCTGAAAAACTTTTTTGAGTGAACAAAATTAAGGCTGATTCCCAAATGAATTTACCCCCAAAAGTTGGACTGATTAATCTTAGATTTATTTGTCATGAGTTCGGTATCTTACCGGGCTCATTCCTTATAATATTGCACTTGCTTGTTGACTCTAGACTTTTAGCTTAATTTCGCATTTGCTATTTGAATCTGCGCCTAAGATTAATTAATTTTGTATTACTAATGTACAAACAACTAACCTCGGAGCAAAGA
>CAZYQA010000014.1:10231-17735 GCA_964649555.1 uncultured Muribaculaceae bacterium | reverse complement strand
TACACGCTACATATCGTAGGGAGCAGGTTTTGTGTACAGGTAAATGGATGCGCAGCTACAATATAAAGGCAATAGGAATCCCAATCATTTCAAAATAATCATACATAGCCGTGCGATTGAAATGCTTTTGAGAGCGTTTTATTGCGCGGCTATAGTTTTATGGAGATATTTGGGATAGTTGTCTTTTATTTTTAATAGATTACCAAATTCGCGAGATATTGTTTCTGGTGTTGTTAGCTCAACAGCCACTTGAACATATAGTGTTTCTCCATTTTTTGTGCAAACAAAATCTACCTCTTCGTATGATAGGGTTCCAACTTTTACATCATAACCGCAGTACTATATATGGTAGAGGAAATTTTGTCATAGCACTAACTTAGGTAACCTAGCTCGATTTTTTTTTACTATATTGCAAATAGATTCTAATAATATGAAAAACAAATCTCTATTGTATGCAGTACTAATAATTGGATTATTGATACCTGCAATGAGTTCAGCTCAGAATAATGAAACTAAAACCTATGAAGATATTTTGAATCCCAATGCAGTTTTGGATAGTACCCAGGTTGCTTTGAAAAAGAGGGTGGCAATGTTTATTATAAATAAAATTTCTGAAAGGGGTGACACACTTTATATTTCATCATCTAAAGAGGATTTTATAAATAACGATATTCCCGAGTATTTTTATAATAGACTTGATTCTGATCTGAAAAATGTAAATGTATTTATAAACGAGGGGAAAGCTAAATCATCCGATATAATATGTGGCTTGCAAAAAATGTATAACTCTCTTTTAAAATAGGTTTTACCTATAATTTTGACAAATATTCTGCAAATGCAGCGAAGTTTTTATCGCCGTTCCAATTGGATTCCCATTCTTTGCGAGCGGCGATTTTCATTTGTGCCAATGCTTCTTGTGGCATTAGGATGAGGCGCTTGATGTTTTCGGCAAGAATTTTTTCATCAATGTTTTTGTCTAATAGCACGCCATAATCTCCATTCTCAAGAATCTCACTTACACCTCCTACATTGGTTGCCATTATCGGAATTCCAAATGAGAGTGCCTCCATAATTGATACAGGGATACCTTCGCTAGTACTCACTTGTATGAATAGGCTGCAATTGGAGTTTTTATAAGATTCTAAAACAGTGTCGTGATTTACTCTCCCTTTGAAGTTTGTAATCACTACAGAATCGTTTTTAGTTACTAAATTTTTAATCCCCTCTAGTAATGGTCCATCGCCAAGATGGCTCCATTTTATTTTATCATATCCGTTTTCTTTCATTCTCTCAATGAATCTTATATCTTTCTCAATAAGATTGAGGGCTTTTGCAATAAGATCAAGCCTCTTTAGAGGAATTACATTTGAGCAACTTGCAATGTGGAATATGCTTGGGATAGGTTTGTTGTTAAACTCGGTTTTATTCTCGCTACCAAGCCTAAAAGTAACTATGTTTTTAGGTAGATGCTTATAGCTTGTTTTTAGGTATTGTTTTCCATTATTTGATATTGTAACAGCATAATCTATACTTGGAAATAAGTGAGATCTAAATGGAAGGTACCCTTTAACCTCTTCATATAAATCTGTGCCGTGGAAACGCACAACGTATTTAAGATTTGGGTTTATATGTTTCAGCTCCTTTTTTATTTCTGGAATTATTAGAGCTGATTTATCACCCCAATAGAAATAAGCGATATCACTTTTGGATAAACAATTAAGGATATCTTGGTAGACCTCTTTGTTGTTTAGAATAGAATTATGAATAAATGCGTAATTGAAAAATAGCCAGTTTTTGTTGCCGGAGAATAACACATTATTTGCTATATACTCTTTTACCTGCCAAAGGTTATTTAACCCCCAAATACCATTCTTAACCAGCTCATATTTATCTTTATGATCAAATGGCATAAGAGTCTTACAGATGCTTATGTTTGGGTACTTCTCTATGCATCTGTTTGAGATATTATTGCTGGGATTATAAAGCGGGAAGATGTTTATATGATCAAATCTTTCAGCAAGATATGGGATCTCATTATCCAAAAAAGTCTCACCACTTCCGTAAGGGTATGTGTTTGTAAACAGGGTTAAAGTTTTACTCATAATTATTTTAAAAAAAGAGAGGCTGCTCAAATTTGAATTTGGACAGCCTCTAAACTTATTTATTTGATTAAATTTTCAAATTATAGTTTTGCAAATTCAATATCAGTTTTAGCTCTAGCTGCTAATGCAGAATCTTGAGATGCTTTAGCTAAATCAGCTTTAGCTTCAGAAGCATTACCTTGACGAGCAGCGATAACTGCTTGAAGATAGTATGATAATGGTGAAGTGCAAGATTTCAAGATTGAAGAAGCTTTAGCTAAGTTGTTTGTAAGAACATAAGAAAGAGCTTCGTTGAAAGAGTTGCTACCATTAAGGTCTGTAACAGCTTGTGGATAGTTACCAGCTAAGATGTTAAGAGTACCCAAGTTGTATTTAGCTTGAGGAACGTTTGATTTAGCAAAAGCTTCAGCAGATTTTACTAAGTCACCCTCTTGCATTGCAACAACACCCATGTTATTGAAGTAGCTACCATTTTTGTCAGACATTTTACCAAGAGCTGCTTTTGCATCAGCAGTTTTGCCTTGTTGAAGAAGAACAGCTGCTAAGTTGTTCCATCCACGGCTGCTATTGAATCTGTTACCAGCTTCATTATAAAGTCTCATTTTAGTTGCATCATCATTAACTAAAGTTGCAGCATATAATAATGATTCTTCATCTAATTTACCAATGTTCTCAGTGATTAATTGGTTTAATTCAGCGTCAGTCCAGTTTTTGTACTCAATGTTAGTAATGAAACGAGCTTTACGTAATTGAGGAAGGATTTTTTTAGCTAAGATTTGGAAAACATTTGACATGTTTTTGATCTCTCTACTTCTAACGTTAGGATCTGAATACATTGAAAGAACGCGTAAGATAAGTTCTTTATCAGGAATATCAGAAGCCTCAACTAATTCTTTGAAACCTTCCCAGTCCTCAGCAATGTCAGACACATTTACAGGAGTACCTGCGATATCAGCTTTTTTAGAAATTTTGTTTACGAAAGCAGTTTTAGCAGTTTTAGCTCTATTCTCAGCTAATTTAGCATTTTGATCATAGATACCATCTGGAGAAGCATAAGCTACGATATCGTTAGAAACGATAACTCTTCTGTCATCTTCAACTGTTTTTCTTAAGAAAGCTTCGTAATCTTTGATCTCTTTAGAAGATAATTGGCTGTTTCTTACAACAGGGCTGTTGATTAAATAAAGGATTTGGCTCTCTTCAGTCTCTTTGATAATATGTTGGTAGTTATCATTCTCAAATGAAGGGAAACCGTTAGTTTTAACTAACATATAAGTTGTGTTTGTACCATCTGCGATTTTGTAAGGAGCAGGGAAATAGAATTTTTTAGCATCTTTGCTTTTGAAAGCAACAGCTCTTAACTCTAATACTGCTTGTTCCATACCAGGAAGATAGTCAAATACTACATTTCTTGTAACAGAACCACCATTCTCGTGAGAAATTACAGTGTTGTTATCTAAAACTTTATCACCTTGAAGAATTAAAGTCTCTCCGATAGCTTCACCACCATTGAAAACAAGAACAGGAACAACTTCCATGTATGCTTTTTTAGCAAAATATTTTGCTGGGAAAAACATTGAATAAGTTGCACTGATTTGACCCGCTTTAGCCTCTAAGATTTGAGGATTGCATTCAGTCTTTACTAAATTAGCGTGCTTAGCCATTTTTGATGGATTGCTACATGCAAAAAACACCAAAGCACATAATGCAAGACTTAACGATTTTAGTAGATTTTTTTTCATTTTGTCTAAAAATTATAATGTTTATTGATTAAAGAATCATTTATTTCGGCAAATATAATTATTTTAGTTAATATAATGAATTAATAAGCTCCAAATCTTGCGGAGTATCCACCGCGTAAGATTCATACTCAGTCTCATTTACTTTAATTTTAAGACCGTTTTCAAGCCATCTTAATTGCTCAAGCTTTTCGATATTTTCCAGATATCCCGATTCTAAATCACATATCTCTCTCAAAATCTCTTTGGTATACCCGTAAATACCTATATGCCTATAAAATTTTTTACTCTCAATATATTTGTCAGAAACCTCAATATCTCTAGCAAAAGGGATAGGAGATCTGCTGAAATATAATGCAAAGTTGTTACTATCTATAACAACTTTTGGAGCATTATGATTAAGCAACTCCTCTTTTGTCTTAATTTTTTTTACTAAAGTGGCTATTTTGGTCTCTTTTTCTATAAAACAACTCTTTAACTGCTCCATTTGTTCAGGGTGTATAAATGGTTCATCCCCTTGTATGTTAATAACAATCTCAAAATCAGAGCTGTAATTGGTGGAAAAAATTTCCATTGCCTCTTTGCATCTATCTGTGCCACTATTATGCTCCCCTGTCATAACAGCGATACCCCCAAAAGAGTTTACAAAATCGAAAATTCTTTTATCATCTGTTGCAACACACACTTTATCAAATGCTTTTGATACTTGCTCATACACGCGTTTTATCATTGGCTCACCTTTTACCAATGCTAATGGTTTGCCGGGAAATCTTGTGGAAGCATATCTTGCCGGAATAATTGCTAAAAACTTCATTTTAAAATGGAATATATGTAAGAATAATATAGATTTTAATGAACAAATATAGTTAAAATTGAATTATCATATAGATTTTTTTAACTTTGCACACTATGGAATTACAGAGTATTAAACAGAGATTTGATATTATTGGGGATGACCCTGCTCTAAATAGAGCAATTGAAATTGCGACACAGGTTGCAAATACCGATTTATCCGTTCTTGTTACAGGAGAGAGTGGAGTGGGAAAAGAGGTGATTCCTCAAATTATTCATCAAAACAGCGCCCGTAAACATGGGCATTATATAGCAGTTAACTGCGGAGCTATTCCTGAGGGAACTATAGATTCAGAGCTTTTTGGGCATGAAAAAGGTTCTTTCACAGGAGCGAACGAAACTAGAAAAGGGTATTTTGAAACCGCGAATGGGGGAACTATTTTCTTAGATGAAGTGGCAGAATTGCCTTTGACTACACAAGTAAGATTATTGAGAGTATTGCAGACAGGTGAATTTATTAAAGTGGGTTCATCAAAAGTTCAAAAAACTAATGTTAGGGTAGTTGCCGCAACTAATATTAATTTACCTCATGCTATAAGCTTAGGTAAATTCAGGGAAGATTTATATTATAGGCTGAATACCGTACCAATAATGCTACCTGCATTGAGAGAGCGAAAATCAGATATTTATTTGTTGTTTAAGAAGTTTGCATTGGATTTTGCTGATAAATATAAGATGCCATCCATCAGATTATCTGTTGATGCACAAGAGTTATTGGAGCAGTATAGATGGCCGGGAAATATAAGACAGCTGAAGAATGTTGCAGAACAGATGTCGGTATTGGAGAGGGAAAGAGGAATAAATGCTTTTACTTTAAGAAAATATCTACCTGTTGATGGACCCGAAAGCTTGCCTGTATTGAATAATACTCAACAAGGGGGAGATTTTATATCGGAGAGAGATATATTTTATAAGATATTATTGCAACTTAGGCAAGAGGTTGATTCGCTGAAAGAGACCATTAAAAATATGCAAGGTGGACAAACTCCAGTTTTGCACAGAAAAAGTGAAGATGCGCTTACTGCTACAATCATACATTCCGAGCCAAAAGTTGATGTTGTTACTCATCACACAAATGAGGATGATTATAGCTATGCGGAGGAGGTTAAAGAGCCTGTTTTATCAATTCCGGATGTGAATGCGGATTTAATAAGAAAATGTTTGGAGAAACATAATGGAAAAAGGAAAGCTGCAGCGGCAGAGTTAGGTATTTCCGAACGCACATTATATAGAAAAATAAAAGAATTAAATTTAGATATTTAAATGAGTTATATAAAGAACATAATTCTGGCACTATTGGTTGTTTTTACAGGAGGTTGTGGGATATATTCTTTTTCAGGAACATCTATAAAACCTGATGTAAAAACGTTATCTGTTTACACCATCGAAAATAGGGCACAGAAGGTGAATCCTTCTCTTAGTAATACTCTTACTATGGAGCTGCAAGATAAGTATCGCAAACTCACAAAGCTGGAGATGCTTAATGAAGGGGGTGATCTGGAAGTGAGTGGATTTATCACTAGTTATGATATCACTCCAACAGCTGTAACATCTCAAGAGGTGGCGGCTCAGAATAGGCTTACAATTACTGTAAAGATTAATTTTACAAACAATAAATATCCTGATGAGAATTTTGAGAAATCCTTTGTAGCGTTCCAAGATTATAACTCAGAGCTTACTTTGGAGCAGGTGGAGGCACAATTGGTAGATGATATTGTAGAAATACTTGTCGAGGATATATTTAATGCCACAGTTGCACAATGGTAAATTCAGATAATTATAATTCGATAGAGTCATTGGATATTGTTCAATTAGAGCATATTGTTACTAAGTATCCGTGGTTTTCTCTCGCAAGAGTAAAACTTTTAGAGCAGTTAAGAGAGGTTGACAAAGAGTCTTTTATCAATAAATTCAGAGATTCCAGTGCTTTTATACCGAATGCCGATTATCTTTATAATAGAATTATCCGTAATGCTGCGGATGTGAATGAGGTAAAACCAGAAATTCCATCTAAGCAGATTTATATAGTTGGCGGGGATTATTTTAGTATGGACGATTTAAACCAAGTAAAAGAGGAATCGCCTATAGAGAAAGTTGGAGAATTTGTTCCTAAGGGGGGTAATGAGCCATTGATTGATTTTACACTTCAAGAGCAGATAATGAGCGAAGAAGATTTTAATTCTTTGGAGTTTTATACCGAAACTCTTGCTAAAATTTTTACGGAACAGGAGTGTTATACTCAGGCAATTGAGGTTTATGAGAAACTTAGTTTGTTATATCCGGAAAAAAGTGCTTACTTTGCAGACTTTATTAATGAAATAAAATTAAAAAACATATAATATGTATACCGTAATAGCTATATTGATTGTAATCGCGAGTATATTTTTGACACTCGTTGTATTAGTACAAAATTCAAAAGGTGGTGGGCTAGCTGCAAACTTCGCATCGGGAAACCAAACTTTTGGAGTAAGACAAACAGCAGATTTCTTAGAGAAATCAACTTGGGCACTAGCTCTTGTAATTATTGCTTTGTGTATTTTAGCTACTGCTTTTGTTTCAACAAGAGTTTCTGAGAATAAATCTAACTTACGTCAGCAAATTGAAAATGCTGCACCTGTTGCACAACCTCAGTTTCCAGTAGAGCAAGCTCCTGCAACTGAAGCTACACCAGCACAAACAAATCCGGGTGAGTAAGCAATTACTTTAGATTAGGTAACATATTTGTTACAAATATATTAGGGTGTGATAGAAATATCACATCCTTTTTTTTGTATGTAAATGCTTGATTGTATGATATATATTAAGTAGGAG
>CAZYQA010000014.1:0-10221 GCA_964649555.1 uncultured Muribaculaceae bacterium | reverse complement strand
GCTTGTGAAATATTTTCTTAAAGATTTTATAATTTTTTAGTATTATGTATAACATAGTAGTGGATTAAATATATATATTTGCATTACCAATAACATTGTAATAAAAGGTATTTAAAATTCTAAACGTATGAAGAAAGTTATAAACGTAGGTATAGGTGGAAGAAGTTTCACAATGGATGAAGATGCTTATTCGAAATTGAAAAAGTATCTCCACCAATTTAGAACCCAGACAAAAATGGGTATTCAAACAAAAGAGGTAATGGATGATCTTGAAGAGAGAATAGCAGAGCTATTTGGGGAGCAGATAAATTCTTTTAGAGATGTGATAAGTGTTGGGATTGTAAATAATGTGATTGCTCAATTGGGTATGCCTGATGGCGAGCCTTTTAATGAGGCATCTGAGGGGAACCCATTTAATACGGCTAAGGAGTCGTTTCAGGATTTTGTTAGCGGGATTAACCCTGTTAAGAAGTTATTTAGAGATCCAGATCAAAAAGTTTTTGGTGGTGTTTGCTCGGGATTGGCTCACTATCTTAATCTTGATATTTTATTAGTGAGATTATTGTTCGCTATCGCATTTTTCTTAGGTAGTGCAGGCTTCTGGATTTATATCATCTTTTGGATTGCTGTTCCATTGGCAAATTCACCTGCAAAGAAGTGTGAGATGTATGGTTTGCCTATTACGGCAGAGAATTTAAGACGTTTTTCAAATAATTGTTAGGAGGGATCATTATGGATATGAATGTTGATAACATAAAATCTCAAATGCGTAAAGGGGTACTGGAATATTGTATCTTAAGTATTTTGAGAAGAAATGATGCTTATGCTTCTTCTCTGATAGCTGAGCTGAAAAATGCTCAAATGATTGTAGTGGAGGGAACTTTATACCCGCTATTGACAAGACAAAAGAATCAAGGATTGCTGAATTATAGGTGGGAGGAGAGTACACAAGGCCCCCCTAGAAAGTATTACTCTTTAACCGATAAGGGTAGAGAGGTGCTGGCAGAAATGGATGCTGCTTGGAATGGAGTGGTGGAGTCAATTGAATATATTAGAAATAAATAAAACTTAAATTTATGAAAGAGGTTATAAAAGTGAGTATAGCCGGAGTTTCTTTTACTGTTGAAAAAGAGGCTTATAGAGAGGTTGAGAATTATCTATCAGAGCTAAAAAAATATTATAAATCGGAGGCAGGAGCAGATGAAATAATTGAGGATATTGAGGAGAGGATTGCAGAGTTGTTTATTGAGCGAGGTGGTAAAGATAGGATTGTGACATTCTCAGATGTGAATGCTGTAATTGATATATTAGGGAGGCCATTTTTATCTCAGGATGCTACAGGCATAGATGTTAATCCTAAAAAAAGACTATTTAGGGATACTGATAATGCTATCATAGGTGGTGTGTGTAGTGGTTTTGCTGCTTATCTGAATATGGATCCGGTGTGGATCAGAATAATCTATATACTGATATTTTTTGTATTAGCTTCCCCAATGTATTTCATAAGGAACTATATAGGGCTTGGAGGAATGGGAGGATTTTCTTCTGCAGCTTTGGTGTATTTTATTCTTTGGGTCATTATTCCCGCAGCAAAGACTGTTTCTCAAAAGTGTGCTATGAGAGGTGTTTCGCCGGGTGTTGAGGAGATAAGAAATAGGGTAAAAGAGGGTGTTGGGAATATAAGTAGCGAGATTAATAATTTAAATAACAGATCTTGTTCCGGGAACTTCTTTTCTACTATTGGGAAGGCTTTGAGTTTCTTTATCGGGTTTATTTTATTCCTTATAAGTGTTTCGGGATTGGTTTCGGGGTTTGTTGCTTTTATTGGAGCAAAATGGTTTGATAATATTTCTGCAATAGGAGCTCTTGATTATATAAATATAGATGTGAATGTAGTTTGGTTTAAGATATTGGCTATCTGTTGTTTCTTCTTGCCTTTCATTGGTATGTTATATGCTTCTATCAAGCTAATGGTAAGGTTTAAGGCTCCAAAGTGGAGGCCGGGGTTGATAATATTTCTGTTTTGGATTCTCTCTTTGTTTGCCTTTGTGGCGGTTTGTTTCATAGGGTTGAAGCCGTATTATAACTCTTATAGAGAGAAAGATGAGATGGTATTTAATAAGGATTATGACACATTATATGTTGATTACAATGCGGTGCAGACTAATGCTAAAATGAGGTTGTATGCTGATGCCGATAGTGATGATTTATCGCTTATGTACCTGGTAAAAGCTGGAGATAATTATGAGTATGTAACTTATCCTAAATTACGTATTATAAAGGATAAAGAGATTACTTCACCTAAATTGGTTTATTCTCATAAATATTATACAGGTATGTCTGCCTTTTCAGATGATGAGTTATTTATGCAGAAAGATAAAATTGTTAATTTGTCAGACTCTTTAATGACTATTAATCCTGTGATTTATTCTAAACAAAATAAATATAAAGGGGAATCGGGATATATAAGGTTGTATGTTCCGCAGAATACAAAAGTGATTTGTGTAAATCCTTTTAATCATGTTTTTGATAAGGGTAATAAATATAGAACTTCGTATAATAAGCAATGGTGGTTTAATTATTAATTAAACAATCTTATTCATATCAATGTTAATTGGTATTTGACAAAAGATATGAATTCAAAACTTGAAGGACATTTATCCATGCTTATCGCAAGAGTTTTTAGCGGATTAAACGCTAATGCCTTGAAGTATTTGATCCCGGCATGGATAGCTCCTCTTGCAGGTGTGTCGTTCAGAGTTTATTTTGGCGCATTAGCATTTTGGGGAATATCTTTTTTTGTAAAAGGGAGCAATCCTATTACATTAAAAGATAGGTTCTCCTTAATGGCTTTAGGAGCTTTTGGGTTCTTTTTGTATCAGGTTGCTTATGTGACATCGCTAAAATATACTACACCTATATCTTGTTCCATAATAAGTTCTCTTACCCCTGTTTGGACATTGATATTTGGGGTTTTTCTTTTTAAGGAGGAGCATGCCTCCTGGCAAAAGATTGTGGGAATAATAATCTCTATCTGCGGAGCTGTTTTAACTCAATTTGTAAAACGCTCTCCGGAGCTTGCAAGTGATCCTCACTTGGGTGATTTGTTGGCTCTTATTGGTGCTATAATTTATGCTTTTTATTTGCTTTTTAGTAAGAGCTTTTTGCATCGGATTAATAGTATAATTGTTCTGAAATGGGTTTTCATTGGAGCTTCTGCATTATCTCTTACATGTAATTTATGTATTTATATATTCGATCTGGATTTTAGTAGAAATCTTAATGTTTCTCTTTTTACCGGTGGGGCGCATTGGATTCCTATATTAGTTTTGATTTTTGTCCTTATTTTTCCTACAGTAGTATCATATATATTTATTCAGATAGGTTTAGAGAAATTGTCTGCTACTATTGTGGGGGCATATAGTAATGTTGTGCTTGTAACTGCTGCAATAGCTAGTTTTATTTTGGGGCAAGATAAGTTCAGTTGGTTGCAGTTGATTTCTATTCTCATGTTTTGTGTAGGGCTTCTATTTATATCTTACAAAAAAAATGCTGCTCAAAAACTTGAACAGCATTAAATATTTTGTGTGTAATAAAATTACTCTTTGATAGCTTTTATACCAGGTAACTCTTTACCTTCTAGATATTCAAGCATTGCTCCACCACCTGTTGAAACGTAGCTTACTTTGTCTGCATATCCCATTTGTGTTACAGCAGCAACAGAATCTCCACCACCTACTAGTGTGAATGCTCCGTTAGCTGTAGCAATTTTTAATATCTCAGCGATACGGTTAGTTCCGTGTGCAAAGTTAGGGAATTCAAATACACCTACAGGGCCATTCCAAAGTATGGTTTTAGATGCTAGCAATACTTTTTCCCACTCTTCTAGAGTTTCAGGAGCTGCATCCATTCCTTCCCATCCGTCAGGAATTTCAAAGTTGTGTACGATTTTAGTGTTTGCATCGTTAGAGAAAGCGTCTGCAATTACTACCTCTTTAGAGAAATATAATTTTACCCCTTTCTCTTCAGCTTTTTTCATAATCTCTTTAGCTAAATCCATTTGATCATCCTCGCACAATGATAAACCGATTTTTCCACCTTGAGCTTTTACGAATGTAAATACCATTCCACCACCGATAATCATGTTATCTACTACATCAAATAATTTCTCGATAATTCCGATCTTAGATGAAACTTTTGCACCACCAATGATAGCTGTTACAGGGTGAACTGCATGGTGTAAAACTTGATCGATAGCTTTGATCTCATTTTCCATGATGTATCCGAACATTTTATCATTAGGGAAGTATTTAGCGATTAATGCTGTAGAAGCGTGAGCTCTATGTGCAGTGCCAAATGCATCGTTAATATAGCAATCTGCATAAGAAGCTAATTTTTTAACAAACTCTTTTTGGCTCTCTTTCACTTTGTCTTTGGCTGCTTTTTTCTCTTCTTCTGTAGCATCTTCAGCTAATCCGCGAGGTTTTCCCTCCTCTTCAGCATAGAAGCGTAAGTTTTCTAATAAAAGAACTTCGCCCGGTTTTAAGTTTTTAGCCTCTTCATCTGCGTGCATACAATCTGAAGCAAAAATTACTTTTCTTCCAAGAAGCTCTTCGATTCTTGATATAATATGTTTAAGTGAATATTTATCTGTAACACCTTTAGGTCTACCTAAGTGTGACATTAAAATTAAAGATCCACCGCCGTCCAATACTCTTTTAAGGGTAGGTATAGCTGCTCTTATTCTTGTATCATCTGTGATTCTGAAGTTCTCGTCTAGAGGAACGTTAAAATCAACTCTAACAATAGCTCTTTTGCCGTTAAAGTTGTAAGTTTCAATACTTTGTTGCATACCTTTAATTATTTTAATAGTAAAATTGTTATTTTGACTTGCAAAGTTAGTAAAATTCATCCATTTTCTTATATAAATGCCTATCTTTGGATTTTGTTTTAAAAATATAAAGAAATATGCTTTTAGAATCACCAAAAAATTGGAAAGACTATGAACTTATAGATAGTGGAGACTTCGAAAAATTGGAAAGGTTTGGGTCTTTTATTTTGGCGCGCCCCGAGCCTAAGGCATTGTGGAAGAAATCGCTATCTGAGAAAGAGTGGAAATCGATGGCTCATACCCGTTTTACTACCGGTGCAGGTTTTGGAAAATCTGGCAAAGAGGATAGTGGAAACTGGAATATGCTTAAAAAGATGCCTGATCAGTGGATGATTAGATATAATCCTTCTGCTATGGATTCTCAGAATCAAAAGTTACATGGCTTGGATTTTAAGTTGAGGTTGGGCTTGACATCTTTTAAGCACGTGGGTGTTTTTCCTGAGCAAGCTCCAAACTGGAATTTTATATATGAGCAAAGTAGAGAGCTTGTAAATAAGTTTCAAAATGAGAAACAAGGGGAGAAGCCTAAGGTGTTGAATCTATTTGCTTATACAGGAGCTGCTTCACTTGCAGCAAAATGTGCGGGGGCGGATGCCACTCATTTGGATTCTGTTAAACAAGTGGTAACTTGGGCTAAAGGGAATATGGAGTTGAGTAATCTTGATAATATACGTTGGGTTGTGGAGGATGCGCTTAAATTTGTAAAGAGAGAAGCTAAACGAGGCAATAAGTATAATGGTCTTATTTTAGATCCACCTGCTTATGGGCATGGCCCTGATGGGGAGAAGTGGAAATTAGATGAGCTTTTATATGAATTATTGACAGGATGCTCTCAAATTTTGGCACCCCAAGATGCTTTTATGGTGCTTAATCTTTATTCAAACGGCTATTCAGCTATGCTGGCTGATACTGCTGTAAAAACTGCTTTCGGGTTATTAGGAAATAATAATACAAAACTAACTTTCGGAGAGTTAAATCTTTGCGATAGCTTTGGAAAAGCTATCCCTTTGAGCGTATTCTCTAGACTTAGAAGATAATTTTTATGAATTTTTTATCAGTTAATTGGGATGTTAATCCCGAAATATTCCATATTGGTCCTGCTAGTGTCCGTTATTACGGATTACTATTTGTTTCGGGGTTTATTTTAGGCTTTCAGATCTTTGTGTATTTCTTCAAAAGAGAGGGGCTTCCAATTAAGATATTAGATACTCTTTTATATTTATTGCTTGGGTGTGCATTGGTTGGTGCAAGGCTGGGGCATGTTTTATTTTATCAACCCGATTATTATATGGCTCATCCCGGTGAGATATTAAAGGTTTGGGAAGGGGGGCTTGCAAGCCATGGCGGTACAATCGCAATTATTATCGGTTTGTATTGGTTTGCAAAAAAATATGGGCGAAAATATAATTTCGATTATCTATGGTTATTAGATAGAGTTGCTATTGCTACAGCATTTGCCTCTTGCTTAATAAGGCTGGGTAATCTTATGAATTCAGAAATTTATGGGCATGAAACATCTTTGCCTTGGGGGTTTATCTTTGTAAGGGCAGGCGAAATTGTACCTAAGCATCCTACCCAGTTGTATGAGGCTTTATGTTATCTGGGTACGGGAGTTATTCTTATCTGCTTGTATGCTTTTAAATTAAAGAAATTGCATAGAGGAATATTCTTAGGGATTTTCTTTATTGGAATTTTCGGATCAAGATTCCTGATTGAGTATGTAAAAGAGGTGCAGGTGGAGTTTGAGCAGGGGATGGCTCTTAATATGGGGCAATGGCTAAGTATCCCTTTTGTTATTGCAGGAATATACCTTATCATCAGAAGTTTTTATATTAAGACTCCGGCAGGGTTAAGAGATTAGTATCCGGCTCTATCCATATCACGTCTTACATCTTTTTCTTTGATTGAGTTCCTTTTGTCGTACTCTTTCTTACCCTTTGCAAGTGCAATATTTAATTTCGCATAGCCATTTTCTGCTATATACAAGCGTGTAGCTACTATTGTCAAACCTTTCTCTTTTGTGGCTCTTTGCAGCTTTCTCAGCTCTTTGCGTTGCAGTAGTAATTTTCTATCTCTTCGCGGATCATGGTTGTTAAAACTGCCCCACCAGTAATCTGCTACGTGCATATTTTTTACATATAGCTCATTATTTGCAAAGTAACAATAGCTATCCACAAGTGATGCTTTACCGGCTCTTATAGATTTGATCTCGGTACCCGATAAGATGATCCCTGCAGTATACGTGTCAAGAAATTCGTAATCGAAACTTGCTCTTTTGTTTTTTATATCTATTTTGCTCTTTGCTTTTGGCATAAGTAATGTTTTTGAATTGCAAATGTACTAAAAAGTGGTAAATTTGAACTCAATTTAATAATCACTCGTATGAAAATTATAATACAATTAACTTTTATATTGGTTTTATCTGTGGCATATTCTTATGCTCAGGATGTAAATAAAAAAGTGGAACGAATTGAGAATAGGATAGAAAAGCTTGAAAGTAAACTTGAAAATAAAAGAGATAGTATTGAGCTTGTTGTGAAAGTTTCTAATATTTCTTCAAATAAAGGTGTTGTGAGAGTTCATATTTATGATGATGCAAATTCGGCTTTTGATGAAGATATGGCAGTGGCAGGAGCAATTTTGAATGCTCAGGAAGGGGAAATTAAGTCAACTTTTACACTTAAACCCGGGAGGTATGCTATTGTTGCTTTCCATGATGAGAATAATAATGGCTTTTTGGATACTAATTTTCTGGGAATAGCTAAAGAGAAGTTTGGATTGAGTGGGGGAACAGAGCGTCCTGATTATAAAAAAGCAGAGATTGGTATAAGAAGATCTCAGATGATAATTATAAAATTAAAGTAGTATATGAATAGAGATTTTGACTCACTCTGTGTGTTAGGGCCAACTGCAAGTGGAAAGACTAAATATGCGGTGAAGATGGCTTATGAGCTTGGAGAGTGGCATGGTGATGATTTTATTCATAAGGCAGAAATTTTATCGGCAGACTCCAGGCAGGTTTATAGGGGGATGGATATAGGGACAGGTAAGGATCTTATTGATTACACAATTAATACAGAAAGAGGAGATGTTGAGATTCCATATCATCTGATTGATATTGTAGATTGTGGGGAAAAATATAATATTTTCAGGTACCAGAGAGATTTTTCAAAAGCATATTCTCAAATAATTGAGAGGGGGAATATGCCTATTATTTGTGGAGGAAGCGGATTGTATATTGCTGCTGCAACGCAAGGATATGAGCTAAAGGAGGTTTTGCCGGATGAGAAGTTGAGGGGTGAATTGGAAAAATACTCTATGGATGAGCTTATTGAGATGCTTGTAAAATTAAAATCAGGCAGAGGGGAATTGCCCCATAATGATACGGATTTTGATACTAAAAAAAGAGTAATAAGAGCCATTGAGATTGCAAAATCATTTTCTAATATACCTGAGAATGAAAAGTTGATTCTACCCAAAAAGACTAAGTTTATTGGAATTGATATTGATAGAGATACTCGCAATAAAAGAATTGATACCAGATTGGCAGCAAGATTAAATGAGGGGATGATTGCCGAAGTTGAAGGATTGCTCAGAAAAGGGATATCTTCTGATAGTTTAATTTATTATGGATTAGAATATAAATATGTGACTATGTATCTGATTGGGGAGATTCAATATCAACAAATGGTAGATATGCTCCAAACAGCAATTCATCAATTTGCGAAAAGACAGATGACATGGTTCAGGGGAATGGAGAGAAAAGGAACCCCGATTGAATGGATTAATATATAAAAGACTATACCTAATTTACTAACTTATGCGCACCGTAACATTTTTCTTTTTATTTATTTCTATATCGCTCAATTCTTTTGGGCAAAAAGTACAAGATCTTAAATTTTATAATGTAAAAGATGAGATTGCTAAAGGTAATATTATTATTATAGGGCAAGGATTTGAAAACACAGGCTTTGGGCGTTTACCTTTAGAAATAAAAGACTCTACGCGTAAAGCGGTATGGGATCTTGGATGTAATAGTGCAGGTGTAGCTTTGAGATTCAGTACAAATTCAAAGTGCTTAGGAGCTAAGTGGAATTTGCTCAATAATTTTAATATGGCTCACATGCCGGGTACCGGAATAAGGGGGTTGGATCTTTATACTTTTTATAATAATAAATGGACTTATGCCGGAACAGCTCAGCCCAATGGAAAAGAGTCTGCAAATATCTTCAGACGTAATATGAATGGGGAGGATAGAGATTATATTATGTATCTACCACTCTATGATGGGGTTACTGATATGTTTATTGGGGTTGATTCATCTGCTGTAATTGCACCACCTAAAGTGGATAATCTTATTGGAAATGATAAGCCTGTTGTGTTTTATGGCACAAGTGTAACACAGGGAGGCTGTGCAAGTAGGCCGGGAATGGCTTATCCTGCTATTGTGAGTAGAGAGCTGGGGGTTGAAACTATAAATCTTGGCTTTAGCGGAAATGGAAGAATGGATAGAATACTTGCTCGCAAGATTGCGGGGATTGATGCCAGTGCTATAGTAGTTGATTGTTTAGCAAATTGTACTGCTCAGATTGTAAAGGATAGTACAGAGTATTTTATTTCAACTATTGCAAAAGCAAACCCTAATACCCCTATTTATATGGTGAGTAATTATTGTTATCCTTATCAATATCTTGATGAAAATTTTAGAAATGATATTTTAGAAGAGGATAATTTGTGGTATTCTTTATTTGAAAAGATGAAAAGCGCAGGGCTCAATAATCTCCATTATATCAATATGGGGGGTGGAGATATTATAGAGAATTCTCCGGCAGGCCCTGACCATGAAGGAACTGTTGATGGCGTTCATCTTACCGACCTGGGATTTGCTCGGTTATCTAAAGTTTATTGTTCAAAATTAGGTAACTTATAATAATAATGTCTATAGAATCGCATAGTACAGATATACAGATCTTATTTAAGCAAGCTTTTATTGACAATCTTCCAAAGGTCAAATATTATGCTTTTTGCTATCTTAATGATGAGCATTTAGCAGAGAATGTTGCTCAGGATGCCTTTATGCAATTATGGAAGAATAAAGAAAAGGTTGACTTCAGCAAGAGTGTATTGCCCTATTTATTGCGATTGGTAAAGAATAATTCTTTAAATATTTTAAGAAAAGATAAATATGGTAAAGTTTATTCAGATCATCTTAATTATATCGCTTTAAATGATAGAACCTCACATACATTACACTCTAATGAATTACGGGATTTATTCGATAAATCTTTGCTTGAGATGACTAAAGAGATTAGAGAAACATTTATTCTATG